>DAOVGZ010000088.1 GCA_030672115.1 bacterium
ATTTATTTTTACTAAATCAGGAAGATTACGTTTTGTTTTTTTTACTTCTTCTTTTGTCCAGTTTTTAAAAGTTTCAAGCTCAACTGTTTTTTCTTTTGAAGAATCTTCTTGCCTATCTTTACTATCTTTTTTTGGACGAACAAGATATTCAAATGTCATGCTTTTTATTCCACCAGAAATCTCTTGCCCTTTAACTTTTGATTCTTTTTTTGTAATGTCTTTTAATTCTCTACGTATTAAGCGATATGACTTTTCTTGTCCTTTTTTTGATGATTCTTGAACAAGAGTGTACAAAACTTTTGCAACCCGAGGTTTGACTGACCCATAAACAGAAAGTGTGTTACTTGTTATAAAACGTAAAAATTTAAAGTTATTTTCTTCCGATTGTCCATCAAACGAATTTTCAAACGGAACCTCTTTTTTTTCTTTTTCTTTTTTTACCGTTTTTTTTACGTCTGTTTTTCCCTTTTTTGTTGTTGTAGTTGTTGTTGTGGTCTTTGTTTCACTTTGTTTTTCCCATTTAAAGGGAATAAATGCACCAGAAATATCACGCTCTAATTGATGAGAAATCGTACATACACGAGTATCAATAGAAATAATTTGATCAGTTTTTTTATATGCGTTACTTACCTGAAAAAAAGTTGTTAAAAGTGCCGAGCTTATAAAAGCTCCAAGTGCTATTGCGATAATAATTTCTAATAAAATATAACCGGATTTCATTTTTTTTCTTGCCCCGGTTTATAGGTGAACCCAATAATAGACTCTTTTTGTCCACGCGATGATCTTACCTTAACAGTATGCTTGTATAAATTTTTTATATTTTTAAAAGCTAAACTCTGGTCAACCTTGCTTCTTTCAACACCCTCTTTTTGCCCCTGTTTCTCACTAAGTTTTTTTGTTGCGTGTTCTTTATCTATCTCTTGTATTAAACTGTTTTTTGCAGAAAATAAAAGACGCATTCTTGAAGAATACCGAGAAAGAGCGCGAAAAGTACTACTTTGCATCATAAAAACAGGCACGAGCATTAAACCAACAATGGCAATCGTGATCATAATTTCCATAAGCATAAAACCGGAACTATGGCTTTTTGAATGTATCATACGCTTTAAATTGTGCAGAAAAAGAATTTAAAACTAACCCAATAGATTTTAATTTTCCCGCAACCCTTCTTTCTTTAGTATCAACAAAATTAATAATAACTGATTGAGACAATCCATCTGGAACAATAAAAAACCACACGCCTGTCACATTTCTACCGGATCCAGCTTTAGAAAATTCATCAAAGCCTTCAACATAAAAATTTTTAAATGAAAAATGTGACGGAATTTTAAGTTGCTGCAAACTATAACTTTTTTTGATCGGCTGAAATAATTCTTTACCTTCTTGATCTTTTTTGCCAGAACTTTCAGTAACAAAAATTATTCTTTTTTCTGGAGAAAAATCAAATTCAATTCTTTGATTTTTTTGATTTGTTATTGCATTTTTTAGAGCATGCCGAGTTAACACATTAATATTCTGAATAAACTTTTCTCGTTCTTCTTTTGGCCCTTTTTTTGTTAATCGAGGAACAACAATGGCTGCCATAAGCCCAATAAGAACTATGGCAACCATTAATTCTAACAAGGAAAATCCAACTTTATTCATTTAAGGTCGAACCCATTCAGATTTTGAAGCACCTTTACCATTTGGTCCATATGAATATAATTCATACTTTTTTTGACCTTCTGGGGTCAAGCGATACTGAATTTTTTGCTTCCACGAATCACGTGAAACTTTTCCACCTTTAAGATAACCACCATCTTGCCAATCACTAACCATTTCTTGATCATAATAATCACCGGCAACAGGACGACGAACCAAATCATTAAGACGTTCAGGTATTCTTCCAACATCAAGTTGAAACATATCAATAGAACCGGCAATCATTTTTAAAGATGTTTGCGTTGTTTTTTTCTGAGCCTTTTTATATTGATTCATCAACATAGGGCTCGCAACTGCTAAAATTAAACCTAAAATTGCAACTGCAATCATAATTTCTAAAAGACTAAAACCTGATTGCGCTGATGAAGAGCGTATCATATGTATATCCTTTCATATAAACATTAAGCTATATCTGTTCCTTCAATCATAGGAACAACAACCGACATTATAATAAATCCAACAACTATGGCCATAATAAGAAGCATAATTGGCCCAAGTAACGACGTTAAACCATCTGCTTTTTCAGTAAGATCTTCTTCGTAATTTTTTGAAACCGTCAAAAGCATGCTTCCAAGTTGCCCACTTTCTTCACCTGTTTTTATTAAATAAATTGCAATAGGAGGAAAAATATTTGTTTGTTTAAGATATTGCGCTATTTTACCTTGTTTTACAATGTTATCACGAGCATCACTTAATGTGTCAGATAAAATTTTATTATCAATAACACTCACAACAATATCAAGCGCTTCAGATAAATTAACACCACTTTCCATTAACATTCCAAGGGTACGGCTAAATTGCACAACCGCCCCCATACGAGAAAAATAACCGACAATAGGAAGACGCAATTTTAAAGTATCATAAAATCGAGCTCCTGTTGACGTTGCAAACCAATATTTTAAAAAGCCAACAATCGCAATAATTAAAAAAGAAAGTTTAAAATAATTGTTGGTGATAAAACTTGAAAAATCTAACATAAACTGCGTTGTTCCTGGCAGATCTTTTCCTAAACCTTGTAAAACATCTGCCATTTGCGGAACAACAAATGTTATCAAAACACCAACTACTGCAACAGCTACAACTAACTGAATAATTGGAAGCATGAGCGCTGACTTAATTCTTTTTTGAACATCTGC
>DAOVGZ010000011.1 GCA_030672115.1 bacterium
AAAAAAAAATCATAAAGATTTAATAGATCTTTATCTGACATTTTTTTAATACGACACAAATCTTCATCTGGGCACTGACAAGACTTTTTGTTTTTTTTGCCCGAAAAAATAGATTTCCAAAGAAACTTTACTGCCTGCACAACAGGAAAAGTTGCAACTAATCCGCCTGCAACATGCTTACTTAAAAATGAATTGTTATTTTGAAAATTTGATGACCTACCATAGTTTGCCACCTGCAAACCTTGAGATGATCCACCGTAAATTGCAAATTGTGAATAGGACTCTATATGAAAAAAAAATGACAAAAAAAAGAGTAACAAAAGTTTTCTATTCATTACACCCTAAAAAATTATTTAAAACAATTCCTCTTTTTTTTTAAAAAACATTTCAGCCTTCTGGCAAAACTATAAGCAAAATCCAAAGTCTAAATAAAAAAAACTACGACAAAAGAAACTAAAAAACACTGTTTTTCAAACACCAATTGAGTGTATCTTTAATTCCTTTTTTCAATTTTTGTTGTGCTTCTTTCTCACTATTGCAACTTTTCCAACCAATGGCCGAAAGCCTATCTACACAAAGTTTTTTTCTTGGTGTTCCATCTGGCTTACTGGTATCAAAAATAATTTCTCCTTCAAACCCAACTACCTCTTTTATAACGTAAGCAAGATCGGAAATTGTCAAATCATACCCTGTACCAATATTGACAATTTCATTACCTTTATAATGCTGCATCAAAAACATAACAGCATCAGCAAGCTCATCAACATGCAAAAACTCCCGATAAACTTTGCCTGTTCCCCACACAACAACATCCTTTTTTTTATCTCTTTTTGCCTCATAAAACTTTCTGAGCAACGCAGGGAAAACATGCGAAGTTTCTAAATCAAAATTATCACCAGGACCATACAAATTTGTTGGCATGCAAGAAATAAAATTAGTTTTGTACTGCTGATTGTATGCTTGGCACATCTTTATGCCTGCAATTTTTGCTATCGCGTACTGTTCATTTGTTTTTTCAAGATTTCCAGAAAGAAGATATTTTTCTTTTATCGGTTGGGGACAATTGCGTGGATAAATACAAGAAGATCCCAAAAAAAAAAGTTTTTTTACATCATGCTTATAAGAAGAATGAATAACGTTCGTTTGAATTGAAAGATTATCATACATAAAGTGAGCTGGATTTTCTAAATTTGCTTTTATACCACCTACTTTAGCAGCTGCCAAAAAAACATATTCCGGTTTTTCTTGTGCAAAAAACTGTTCGACGTCCGATTGAATTCTTAAGTCTAACTTCGAAAATTGGCGAGTAATAATATTTTTATAACCTAAACTTTTTAATTTTCTTACAAGAGCAGAACCAACCAAACCATTGTGTCCTGCAACATATATTTTTGCATTACGATCATTCATAATATCAACCACCTGTGCATAAATATTAATTTCAAAAAAATAAAAATATAAAAAATATTTTCTTCATCCCGACCTAAAACTGTTTTGATTTTTTCTTTGTTTGATACTGCAAACCTAAATCATACATATTTTTTTTATACGCAACTTTTTTTTCAATAGACTTTAAATCTTCTTGAACCATCAACTCAACAAGCTGTTCAAACATCATTGATGGCCTCCAATTTAATAATTTTCGTGCTTTTGTTGCATCACCTCGCAACAAATCAACATCTATTGGCCGAAAATACCGAGCATTAACTTTTACAAGTATGTTTCCTGTTTTGCTGTTGATACCAATTTCATTAATCCCTTTTGCTTTCCATTCAATATCAATACCTGCACATAAAAAAGCACGTGTTACAAAATCTCTAACCGAATATGTTTTACCGGTTGCAATAACAAGATCTAGTGGCTCATGATGCTGCATCATTAACCACATAGCCTGCACATAATCTTTTGCGTAACCCCAATCTCTACGAGAATCTAAATTTCCTAAATAAAGAGTATCTTGCAAACCAAAAACAATACGCGCAACTGCACGTGTTATTTTTCTTGTTACAAATGTTTCTCCACGCATGGGAGATTCATGATTAAATAAAATACCGTTGCAAGCAAACATATTATAAGCTTCTCGGTAATTTACCGTTATCCAATATGCATATAATTTTGCCGCCGCATAAGGAGAACAAGGACGAAATGGTGTTAATTCATTTTGTGGAATATCATGAACATTTCCAAAAAGTTCGCTTGTTGATGCTTGATAAAAACGAACCTTTTTATTCATTTTTAATAAACGAATTGCTTCTAAAATTCGCAATGTTCCAAGAGCATCTGACTGCGCTGTATATTCAGGAGTTTCAAATGAAACAGCAACATGACTTTGTGCTGCAAGATTATAAATTTCATCCGGATCAACATCTTGAATAATACGAATCAAAGACGTTGCATCTGTTACATCACCATAGTGTAAAATAAAATTACGATTTATAGTCGCATGCTCATCCTCAAAAAGATGATTTACTCTACCGGTATTAAATGAAGAACTTCGACGTTTTATACCGTGAACCTGATACCCTTTACTGATAAGAAATTCTGAAAGATAAGCACCATCTTGACCAGTCACTCCAGTAATTAACGCTTTTTTCATTAAAATCCTGTTGTTACGTTAAAGATATGACTCCAAATCTGTTCGTTTTAATTTTTGCACAATTGTTTTTACTTTTTCTGCTTTATCTCGTCTTGTAATGAGCAATGTATCCTCTGTTTCTACAACACAAAGATCTTCAACACCAACAAGAGCAACTAACTTACCTTTAACATGAACAAGGTTGTCATTTGAGTTGACCGTTAAAACATTTTTGTAATCCAAGCCATATTCTTTTTGTAAAGACAAAAAAATTTCAATATTTCCAACATCACACCATTCAAAGTCGACAGGAAACACTGAAACTTTTTTACTTTTTTCCATCACCGCATAATCAATAGACTCAGAACGAACATCTTCATATGAACCGAGGCCATTAATATACTGTTCTACTGCATAAAAAATATCTGGGGCATTGCTTTTAAATTCTTCGAGAAAAACACTTGCCTTTGCACAAAACATACTTATATTCCAAAGCATATTCCCTTGTTCACAATATTTTTGTGCTATTTCAAAAACCGGCTTTTCGTGAAAATTTTTTACTCCAAATGGAACATTCAATTGCGTATCATCATATTCAATATAACCATACCCCGTTGCAGGGTAGCGTGGCTTAAGACCAAGCAAAGAAATACGATCATTTTTCAACGTATAATCAATTGCATGATCCAAAAATGTAATGAATCTATCTTGGTTTGGAATAAATGGATCTGATGGTAAAAAAACAATAACAGCATTTGGATTTTTTTTATAAATTTCAAAACAATTTAACAAAATAGCTGGACCTGTATTACGAGCGCCAGGCTCAACAATAATTCTCCCAATTTGTTCTCCGACGTATTTTTCAACTAATGCTTGATGATTTTTTGTTGTTCCAATCCAAATATTTTCTTTTGCAACAGAATAACTAACTCTTTCAACAGCTTGTTCAATTAATGTCAATTCACTTCCAACAGAAAGAAACTGTTTTGGTTTGCTTGCTCTGCTGAGCGGCCATAAACGAGTTCCGCTTCCACCAGCAAGAATAACGCAATAGACATCTTTATTTTTCACATTTACACCAGCATTACAATTTTGATAAAACAATCCGGCACAAACAATAACAAAAAAAAACAAACTATAATGAAAAAGTTTTTTTTTATTCATTAAAAAAGCTCCTTAAAAAATGAAACCTATACTTTTAATGCAACTCTTTTTTCCCACCGCCTTTAGATGCCAATTGATTAACAATCAATGAAATCTCTGCAACAGTACGCATTCTATCAAAATTAATAGGCGCTTCTTTTCTTTCTTTTTTTAACGATTCAAAAAATTGTGAAATTAACTCTTTATGTCCCTTGTCAGGATTTTTAGTTTTTTCATTAAATGATCCTGGAATCCCAAAACCAACAAGTTCTTTATAATCATTCATCACAATTGATTTTCCATCAAAAAACAGTTCCATTCGTTCTTTCCCCAAAGAACTGTTTCCCAGAGCAGTATACAGCAGCGTACAAATTGACCCATCTTCAAAACTTATTTGTGCAGAAAAATTATCGTTATTAAAAATATCCTTCTGTCGCGCATGTACAGCTTCAACCGAAACAGCAACCGGACGAGCATCAGTCAAAAAACAAAATAAGTCAAAAATATGACACGCTTCTCCAATAATTCTTCCTGCTCCAACATCTTTTTGCACCCAATGATCACCCGAAATATAACCTGCATTCATACGATAATGAACAACTAGTGGAGTTGCTCTTTTCTCTGTATGTTTTTTTATTTTTTGAATATACGGAGCAAATGATCGATTATAATCAACACAAAAAGGAACATCTTTTCTTTTTTGTACACATTCGGTCAATTGCTGTAATTGATTAAAATCTGTCACCATCGGTTTTTCACAAAAAACTGCTTTACCTTGCTGCATTGCAGTAATAATTTGCTGACAATGAAATGTATGTGGAGTTGCAATCACAACCGCATCAACACAATCTTTTGCAAACAGTTGTTTATCATCAACCAAAACATGTGCAGCGCCATATAATTTTGAAGAATTAATGGAACTAGAAACATCTACATCAACAATTGCATTGATCGTTACATTTTTTATCTGAGAAACAAGAGGCATTAATTTAATTTTTGCAAAACCTCCAGCACCAACAAAACCAACACGTATTTTTTGTGTTGGTTTATAAGAAACATTATTCTTTAGATTTGTATTTACAGATTTTTCTTGCGATACATCTTTAGGAAGATAGCTAAGAACGATTCCTAAATTCTGAGGATTTTTTAATGAATCATACGCTTTTTCAATAGATGTAAGCGGCACTTCATCCGCAATCAAACTATCAATATCTATCTGCCCATTCTCAATCAGTTGTACAAAGGCCTGCATATTTCTGTTTTCTGTCCAACGAACATATGCATAAGGATAATCTTTTCCTTCTTGCTCATATGCACTGTCGTATCTCCCTGGACCATATGAACAAGAAATTAAAAAATCTATTTCTTTTTTATAAAAAGGAGAACGCTCGATATTCAATCCAACATCACCAACTAAAACAACTCGGCCTTTTTTTCTTGTCACTTCCATTGCTTGCTGCACAATAGAATCACTTTTTGACGCCGCCGTAATAATCGTGCTATCAGCTCCATAATGTTCGGTTAAAAATTCAATTTCTTTTTTTACATCATCATGAAGTGCATTAAAAGTAGCAAAAGCACCTAAACGTTTTGCTTGTTCCATTCTTTCTGGAATAACATCTACACCAATAACTCTACAACCAGAAAGTTTTGCTAACTGAACAACAATTTGACCAAGCAAACCAAGACCAATAACACAAACCGTTTCTCCAAGTTGCAAATTCGCTCTTCTTATTCCCTGCAAAGCAATCGAACCAATTGTTGTTAAACTAGCCTTTTTTAACTGTTTTTCGTTACTCAAACGAACAACTAAATTCTCTGGAACGGCAACAATATCTGCATGATTTGCAAGACCTGCTCCTGCACACGCAACACAGTCACCAATCCGAAGAGTTTTTACCTTTTTTCCAACTGCAATAACTTTTCCAGAACAAGAATAACCAAGCGACTGAACCGTTCCTTTTAATTTTCCTTTTATTAGCGCTTTTGTCCCATCAACACCATTTTTTGCAACAGATTCTAAAACTTTTTTTATTTTATGAGGAACATTACTAAAAAAAGTACTTTGTTTTGATTGTGCAATTGTTGCAACTTCTGTCCCGGTACTAATAAAAGAATAATGCACAGAAACTAAAACAGAAAAAACATCACAAAGAGGTTTACATGAATCTTTTACAACAATAGATCCTTTTTCAATAAAAACTTGCCTCATGCATTTTCCTCTTTATGTGACTTTGCATCATTTTTTACAAACTCTTTAGTGTTCTGTTCAAGATGAGATTGCTCAGCTAATATGCTTGCAGGCCAAAACATACACTCCTGTTTTCCATCATGTTTTTTAGGCTCATGTCGGATTCCACAAACATCAATAATTTGTTTTTTTGCCAACATTTTTTCATCAATTGCCCGAAAGCGTTTATGTGCAACTAAATACACAACAATATCAGCTCGATCGATACCATCTTGAACAGAAACAACCCGATCTTCAAATATATTTTTTAATTTTTTTGTATTGATATGCGGTTCTACTACCAAAAGATCTATATCTTTTTTATCAATCAAACAAGAAGCTACTTGCAATGCTGGCGACTCACGCAGATCATCAACATCTGGTTTGTATGTTAATCCAAGGGTTACAACAGTACATACACCATCATTATTTTTTTTCCATTGCTTAACAGCTTTTTCAACTAAAGTAACAACTTGTTTTGGTCTATCTTCATTTACATTACGCGCAGTTTTTAACAAAACAGAATTTTTCGGAAATGATTCAACCAAGAACCATGGATCAACGGCAATACAATGACCTCCAACACCACAAGAAGGTTTTAAAATGTTAACCCGAGGATGTTTATTGGCAAGTTCAATAACTTCATATGGATCCAAATGAACCGATTGTGCCATTGATGCAACTTGATGTGCAAAAGCAATTTCAACATCACGTGAACTATTTTCAACAAGCTTTACCATCTCTGCTGTTGTTGAATCTGTTAAATACAAACTGCCTTCTACAAAGGTCTGATACAACTCTTTCGCTTTATGTACTGATTCTTTATTAAAGCCACCAATAATACGCGTATTGTGAACAAGCTCATAAAAAATTTTCCCCGGCAAAACTCGTTCTGGACAATGCGCTACATAAAAATCTATCCCTGCCTGCAAACCGGTCAGGCGCTCAAGATACTGCGCAAGTTTTTGTGTACAACCAACAGGTACCGTTGATTCTAGCAAAACAATATTTCCTTTTTGCAAAACAGAAGAAATTGAATCTGCCGCTGCAAATACATACGAAAGATCTGCTTTTTTTTCTTCTTTGAACGGAGTTGGAACAGCAATTATAAAACAATCTGCCTTAGGCAATATTGTCGTTGCACAAAAGTGACCAGAACCTAAAACCAATTGTAATTTTTCAAAAATTTCTGGCTCTTGAATAACAGGGTCACCTGCATTTATTGCATCAACCCGTTTTTTATCAATATCAAATCCAACAACTGAAAGACCAGCTTGAGCCATAATAATAGATGTTGGCAAACCAATATACCCAAGACCAAGAACGGCAACTTTTTTCATTGCTGCTTCCTTTTTTACTTTAAAAATATTTGTGGGCTCAAAAACTGCATCTTTTTTTTCTGCAATCGCTTCTTGAAGCGTTATATTGTTTTTTATAATTTGAACAATTTTATTCGCTGCATACCCATCACCATAAACAAAAAGTTCTGTGGTATTTTTTTGTTTTTTTTGTTGTAAAAGATTTTCTAAAGATGTTTTTATTTTTTTACTATCGGTTCCTACCATAGTGGCAAGCCCTGCCCAAACACCTTCTGCACGTTCTGTTTTTTCTCGCAATACTAAAACAGGCTTAGATAAACTAACTGCCTCTTCTTGAATTCCTCCAGAATCTGTCAAAACCCAATCTACGTTAAGTAATAAATAGGCCAGTTCTTTGTACGCAACCGGTTCACTAATATAAATATTAGGCATATGCGAAAGGCCAACATCTTTAATGGCCTGAACAACATGAGGATTTGGATGATATGGATAAAAACAAACGACATCTGGATGTTCTGACAAAAACTGTTTTACTGTTTGCAAAACACGCACAATACCACCATCAAATGATTCTCTTCTGTGTGCAGTAAGCAGCATAATTTTTTTATTATTTTTTTTGCATTCCTGCACCATATTTTTAATATCTGCATTAATGGTAATCGTTTTTTTTAATAACATATCTTGAATAATACGCAACGCATCAACAACAGTATTACCTGTACAAAAAACACGTTGCCGCTCAACACCTTGCGCATACAACTGCGCTGCTGCATGAGACGTTGGAGCAAAATGAAAATCTGCAACAGTACCAACAACTCGACGATTCATCTCTTCTGGAAACGGAGCCTTAATATCATCAGTCCGCAAACCAGCTTCTATGTGACCAACAGGAATATGTAAATAAAACGCCGAAAGTGCAGCCGCCATAGTTGATGTTGTATCACCCTGAACCAAAACCATGGAGGGTTTAATTTTGGAAAAAACTTCTTTCGTTTTTTGTAAAATAGATTGGGTTAAATAAAAAAGATCCTGACCTTGACGCATTATTATTAAGTCAAAATCAGGAGTAACACCAAATAAATCCAAAACTTGGGTAAGCAACTCATCATGCTGCATTGTTGAACAAAGAACGACAGGAAGGCCCGCATCTTGCAATGCTCGATATACAGGAATCATTTTAATTCCTTCTGGCCTAGTCCCAACAATCACAACAATTGGCTGAATCTCTTGAACAGAAGGTATCATTCTCTCTCCGGAATTTGTAATGAATTATTGCCATTGGGGGTTAACATAACAAAACTCCCGCCCTCCAGCAAATCAATCCTAGACAAAAACACAAAAAGTGTAGAATTTTAACCAGAAAAACATTTATAATTATAAATAGAAAACAAAAAAACTATTTTTAAAAGGAAGAAATATGAAAAAATTAGCTCTAATCGCTCTTATTACCGCAACTATCTTTAATAACTCATTTTCATCACAAAAGACAAAATCAGAACAAAAAACTAAAAGCAGCCGTATTTTTATGAGCAGAAAAAGTCCTCTAGATAAACTATTTGAAAACCCTCTTGAAAACATCCCATTAAAGGAAATATATCAATATTTTTTTTGGAATCCTTACGATTATTATGAAAAACAAAAGAATCAAATAAATCGCTTTTTACCTGATCCTTTAAAAGTACTTAAGCAATGCCATCTTTTTTTAACAGAATTTTCTAAAGAAGAAAGTTTAGAAGGTTTAGAAGATTTGGAATATTTGGAATATTTGGAATATTTCAAAAACAATTGGACAAAAATAAATGAACAACGAGAAAATAAATCTCCTTTTATCGAACAACTAATAAAATATAATGCCAAGTTAGTAAAAAAATTAAATATCAACTCAGATCAAAAAAATAATGTTTCTGAATACTTCTTAAATGATAATGATGTAAATTTAAAAAACCATGAAATAAAAAAAATTGAACAATTCATATCTTTAATGAAAAAATTTGAATCAAAAAAAATAACATCAACACAAATTAGTAACTTAGAAGACAACAATTTCAAATTAAAAATTGAGAAAATTAATAAAATTACCCCTCAAACTAATGAAAAAAAAAATATTCAAAATTTTAATTATATTTTATCAATAACAAAACAAAATATACAAAAAGAAAAATTTCCTACTACTGATGAATCAGATGAATCAATAAACCCTTTTTATGAAGAAAATACAGAAACAAAAATACTAAATGATGTTCCTCAAGAAACAAGCTTTCATGAAGAAGATGCAAACAGTTTTACAAATAAATATGTAGGATATAATGCCGATGTTACCAATCTCACTAAACTTATAGAACGTAAGCTTGATGATTCAATGAAAAATAATGAATCTAAAAAACATAAGGAATCCGAGAAGATTCTAAATCAAACATTAGAAAAACTTTATAAAATACATAAAAACAATGAAAATTTATTTAAAAAAAATGAAACTATCCTTTCAGACATAATTTGTGTTGCTAAGGAAAGAATTATTAAAAAAATAAAATTATTAGAAAAATACAACCTCAATATAACTTCATATAAAGATATTAACTTTAAAAAAATTATAGAACTCTATCCTATACTAATAAACCTAACAATTGATAACATAACCCTTTTTATAGCAGACGAACAAATGAAAATAAACAATGATAAAAAGAAACAAAAAAGTCTTAACCGTGCAATTGACATAAAAAAAGAAGAAAACAAACAAAGAAAAAAAGAAAAATGCCAAAATCGTAACAAATTAATAAAAAAAGGAATTTTATACAGTACTGCTGTTGCAATTACTGGTGTTGCTGGTTATTGTGCAGTAAAGAAACCTGCTGAAACTGGTGCCTTTTTACATAAAACAAAAACCTTCTTTACAACAATGTGGCAAAACATCACAAACTACTTTACCGACAAAAAATAAATAAGGCAGAACTCACAAAAATCTCTTTTACAAAAAAGGTCTGCTACTTTTAGTGCAGGCCTTTTTTATTGCACTACAAATTTAAAAAAATATGGTATGACAAGGTACGGGTAAATGAAAATCTATAATATTGGAG
Organism: bacterium; assembly: GCA_030672115.1. Classification (GTDB taxonomy): domain Bacteria; phylum Babelota; class Babeliae; order Babelales; family Vermiphilaceae; genus DAOVGZ01. Next base: position 10,342 of record DAOVGZ010000011.1, read on the forward strand.
AGACATGCTCGTGTTTAATGCCGTACCAAACAGAAAAAATCTATGTATTCTTTTTTTCGCTGCTTTTTTAGTTCGGGCAGCAACCTTTCAATTTTATGTTCAATACAATCAACGGTATAAGCAACCTGACAGTATGGACTATCATAATTGCGCAATAAGTATGACTATGGGCACCGGCATGCACAGACCAGATAACCTTCAACCAATTTTCTGGCGAACTCCTGGATATCCAACATTTATTCATTTTTTTTACAAACTTTTTCGCATAAAATCTACAAAATTTGCTCCCAATAGCGCTGCGCATAAAGCAATTCTTTGGACACAAATCACCCTCTCTTCATTCCTACCTCTTTTATTATTTTTTCTTATTCTAGCGCTCACCGGCGTTTTATCTCTTGCTTGGATTGTTGCGTGGATTTTTGTTTTTCATATCGGAACCGTTTTTGCAAGCACCTATCTTTTGACCGAAGCATTATCTCTTTTATTATTTTTTCCCTTTTTACTCTTTTTTTATAAAAGCTTTTCTGTGTGGGGAGAAAAAAAACAATCATCATTTGTTCTCAATACCATAATAGCTGCACTTTGCTTGGGCATTATGACGTGGATACGACCAATGGGTGAATTTGTTTCTATTCTTGCAACGATACTTATTGTCGTTTTGGGCAATGCACTCTGGAAACAAAAAATTAAACAAATTGCGCTTTTTTTTATTATCTTTTTTTTAGTAACAGGCGGTTGGTATCTAAGAAATTACAACATCACAGGAAAAATTTTCTTTTGCCCAATGTTTGGTCCTTATCTCAATTCTTTTTGCGCACCAAAAATTATACGTGATACAACAAAGTACACTCTCGCTCAATGCATAAACGGTCAATACAAAAAAGCAATACATGAAGCAAAAATTGATGATTTACTTGCCAAAAGAAAAGGTAAACGTGGTTGCAAAGAACTTTCTGCTTTAAAAGTTGCTTTACCTGTTATCAAAAAACATCCATGGATGTTTGCAAGAGACTGGATAAAAGAAGTCCTCAAAACAACTTTTGACCTGCATTCAAGCTTGCTTGTAGCTTTTGCAAACAATACTTTTACGTACGATCCATTAGAAGAATTTTTAACCGAAAAATGGCAAGCCTGCCTCTACAAACAACCAATGTCTTATGGCATGCGCTTTTTTATCTTTTTAGAGTTATTATTCGAGATTCTAAAATGGATTGGAATTTTATTGGGCGCATGGCTCTTTCTTGCCGTTCCTCTTATTAAAAGATCTACTATTTCAAAAGCACGAAAAAAAATTACCCTTTTATGGCTAAAAGTTGCTCCCGTCATTGGAGCTATTGTATTTATGACAGGTGGATTTGGTTACGCGCGTTTACGATTACCGGTTGAACCACTTATGGTTCTTTTGTCACTAACCTGGTATTTCTGGGTTTTTAAAAAAAGAAAATAAACATGAAAAAAATTATTATTTTTACTTTATTAATAGGCAGTGCTACTACATTAATCAACTCTAACGACAAACAACAAATCATTGAAAATAAAATACACGAGGAACATGGTATGAAAAAACTATTTGCCCCATGGCGAACAAAGTATACAAACGGGGAAGCTCATAAAAACGATGGTACAGAAAAAAGAGATGAATGCAGTTTTTGCACACAACTAGACGAACAAGATGATGAAAAATATTTTATTTTAAAACGATTTAAATATAATTTTGTCATGCTTAACCGCTACCCATACAATGCAGGACATCTTCTTATTATTTCTTTAGAACACAAAAAAAATCTTTACGATTTATCGCCAGAAGCTCGCCAAGAATTAATTGAACTGAGTTCACATTGCACCAAAATAGTGCAAGATATTTTAAAACCAGCAGCTATGAATATTGGAATTAATTTAGGCAAAATTGCTGGCGCTGGTATGCCTGCACATCTACACATGCATATTTTGCCCCGCTGGCTTGGTGATACAAATTTTTTACCCGTTTTTGGACAAACTAAAGTTATATCGATTGATCTAACAACCGTTTACAAGCAACTCAAACCATCTTTTGATGCGTTAGAAATATAAACAAAAACATTAAATCATAAATATATCGATCAGCAGGACCTTTTGCCAGGGCTTTTGATGAAAAAGCCCTGTTTTGCTATATTTAAAGGATAAAAGTAAGGTTACCAAAAAAAGAACTTCTTAAATGGAGGATTCTAAATGAAAAAAACAAAAAAAATCACTCTGTCTTTCTTAGCAATAATTGCTTTTGGAGTTACAATCAAAGCTTCAGAGCATGACTATGCTGCCCTTTCTTTTAAAAACTCAATTGCTCAAAGTTACAACAATTCATTCTCTCAAGAAGAAAAAGAGCTCCAAACTGAGCTTTTTACTATTATTGACGTTTCTGAGCAAACATGGAAAAAAACCCAAAAAGCTGTTGCTCAGGAGTATAAACAAGCATGCACAGAAACAACAGCACAAGAACGTGCAGACAAACCACTTAATAAAAAGATTATTACAGCTGCAATAAGCGTGCTTAACAATGATTTAATTCAAAATATATTTGGCATTACTGATTTGCACATACAACCACAAAACAAAGCAATTATCGTCAGCCGAAAAAATGGCAAATCACTAACCATCGCCTGTGGAAATAAATCGATAGAAGCTGATGCTGCAACCGATCAATTTACTATTTTAATTGATCCAGAAATTTTACTCGAAACTCACAACAATGAATCCGAAATTAAAGCAACTATTGCACATGAACTTATTCATATTATGCATCAAGATAACTTTCATGTGTACTGCCTTGACTACTTACAAAAAAAAGCAAAACTTTCCCGAAAAAATAAAAAACTTTTTAAACAAACCAAGGGAACGTGGGAGCGATTTCAGGAAAAAAGGGCCGATATTCTTTCTGGTCTTATTGATCTTGAATATGCAACTGCACATAAAAATCATTTTGAACGCCATATGCCTGAGAATGAAAAGATCAAACTTACAAGCACACACCCTACAGAAAACCAACGCTATACATACATGACGCTAGTGGTCAAAAAAATGGAGCAACATAGATACCATTATTGGCTCGGTTTCTTTCTAATATTTATGTTTATTATGCTCTTTGTTACAGTCATAGCTTTCAAAATGTATCAAAAAAAATTCAAACGTTAAAAAATTCTTATTTTGACTAATAGCAGTAAATTCTTGAAATTTAATAAACCATTCATGCTAAACTTCATTTTGTATAAACATTTTATCACTTTTCATCGTTATCGAATTCCTGAGGTACCAGTAAAAAACCTAAAAGGATCGGAACATGAACAAAAAACTCTTCTTTTTTATTATTATCTTCAATTTACCAGCCCCTTGCGCTCAAGCGATAAGAAGAAAAAAAATTCCAAAAACAATTCTTAGTAAATTTAATATAGTCCTTAAAAAAGAAATTCTACTCTGCTCTCGAGGCAAAGAAATAATCTGTAAAAAAGATTCTAACAATAAAAAAACATATTTTTTTGTCACCAAACCATTTCATCTTCTTTATAAAATTGAACCAGAAAATGCTGATCATCTTATTAATGCACTCAACTGGATTTTAACAATAAAAAAACCTAATCCTGATGATATTCAAAAAACAAAAAGCCTTCTTTCTATCGCACAAAAAACAAAACCTTTTACCTGGCTACAAACGCATGAAAGCGAAAAAATAAAACAAGCACTTAAACTTATTAAAAAAATTCAAAAGTTATGAAAAAACAAATTTTCATAACTCTTTTTTTTATTTGTGCACAACAAATCCAAGCAATGAACAACGATATAACTTCAGCACTTTTAGCAACAATAAGTCTTAGAATGAGTTTTGAACAAAAAAATATAATTTATAAAAATAAGAAACAAATACTCTTCACTGGTAAAAAAAATCTTTATGAAGCTGTTTGTGGCGCCACAAATGAAATTGTAATACTCGACAATCATCTAAAAAACATCAATAAAAAAAATATAACAATAGATACAATAGGAAATACAAACATCTGTAATTTCGATATAAAACATTTAAAAAACAATCTTGAAAACATTCAAAAAGAATGGCCTTTGATAATAAAATGCCTTGAAGATCATTATAAAGAAAACAAGGAGTGCATAACAAAAATAAAAATCACCGATTTCGTATTTAAAAATATGATTACCAGAAAAATAAAAAAATTTTTCAAACAAAAAAAAGACGATGACTGTTGTATTTTATAAGCTCTGGTCATTCTAGCCTTGTCTAAATAGTACTTTTACCAAAAAACTGATACCTTAAAATCATTATGCTGTCCTTTTGTTTCAATCTTTTTAGAGTGAAAACGCCAATGAAATCCTTAGAAATTCGCCAAAAATTTTTCGAATATTTCAAAAACCATGGTCACGAAGTTGTGCCCAGTTCATCACTAATTCCAGCACAAGATCCTACTTTATTATTTGCAAATGCGGGAATGAATCAATTTAAAGATGTTTTTTTGGGCAAAGAAAAACGAAGCTATCCACGAGCTACAAGTATTCAAAAATGTATGCGTGCCGGCGGAAAACATAATGATTTAGACAATGTTGGGTTTACCAAACGACATCTGACTTTTTTTGAAATGATGGGAAACTTTTCATTCGGCGATTATTTTAAAAAAGAAGCAATACAATTTGCATGGGACTTTTTAACCAAAGAAATGGGACTTCCAGTAGAAAAACTCCATGTTTCTGTTTTTACCACAGATGATCAATCGTACGATTTATGGCACAATATGATTGGTCTTCCAAAAGAAAAAATTCACCGACTTGGTGCAAGCGAAAACTTTTGGCAAATGGGTGATACCGGTCCTTGTGGTCCATGCACAGAAATTCACCTTGATCATGGAGACCATCTTGGTTGTGGAAAAAAAACATGTGACCCTGCATGTGATTGTGACCGCTTTTTGGAAATTTGGAATCTTGTATTCATGCAATTTGACCGCCAACCTGACGGAACTGATAAACCTCTCAAGCAAACAGGCGTTGATACCGGAATGGGCTTAGAACGTTTGTGCGCTGCAGTTCAAAATTGTGATTCAGTTTTTGAAACTGATATTTTTACTGAAATTATTCAAAATATTGAACTTCTTTCTGGTGTTAACTATAAAAAATCAAATAGCGAAAAAAAAGCAGCGTTCCATGTTCTTGCTGATCATATTCGTGCATCTTCACTGTTAATTTCTGATGGTTGTGCACCATCAAATGAAGGACGCGGTTATGTGCTGCGTAAAGTTATTCGACGTGCAGCTTTATTTACACAAAAGCTTTCTTACAAAAACTTTTTCCCTGATCTTGTTCGCATTGTTGTTCAACAAATAGGCAATATATATCCTGAACTTAAAACAAACGAAAAACTTATCGTTAAAGTTCTGCAAAGCGAAGTTGAAAAGTTTTCTGTCAACTTACTCCGCGGTCAAAATATTTTGGCAAAATTCTTCCAACTAAATAAAGCAAGCAATATCATCACCGGTCCACAAGCATTTAAATTATATGATACTTACGGATTCCCTCTTGAGCTGACCATCTTAATGGCTCAAGAAAACAATTTTACGGTTGATGTTGATAACTTCAAAAAAGAAATGGAAACTCAAAAAAAACAGTCAGGAAAAAAAGAATTAGCAGTAGAAAAAGTTCAACTTGCTAAGTCTCTTGTCACTGAATTTACCGGATATAAAACACTAGGAACTACAGCGACTATTACTGCTATTATTTGTGACAAAAAAGTACAAGGACAAGCCAAAGCTGGCCAAACTTGCTGGATCATTACTGATAAATCTCCTTTTTATATTTCAAGTGGTGGACAAGAAGGTGATCTTGGTTGGGTACTTTTTGGTGAAACAAAAACAAAAGTTCTTCGGCTTAAAAAATTTGACGATGCTCGAGGCATTCAGATAAAGCTACCAATCAATATAAAAACAAATGAAACTGTAACACTTGCCGTTGATAGTAAACATCGCGCTGATATTACAAAAAACCATACAGCAACACACATGCTACAATCTGCATTGATGAATCTTTTTGGTAAACATATTAAACAATCTGGCTCCTTGGTTGACGAAAATCATTTACGTTTTGATTTTACCTATCACGAAAATCTTAGCCCACAACAAATCAAACAAGTTGAAAATTTAGTCAATGAAAAAATAATGGAAAACATTCCACTGCACACAGAAATAACAACACACAAGAAAGCAACAAATCGTGGTGTTATCGCATTCTTTGGCGACAAATATAACCCCGACTCTGTTCGCGTTGTAGAAATTCCAGGATTTTCTGCAGAACTTTGCGGCGGAACACACACACAAAGAACTGGAGACATTGGTTGTTTTAAAATTGTTGAGGTCTCTGCTCTTTCAGCTGGACATAGAAGAATTATTGCAGTCACCGGTCCAAAAGCACTCGAACTGTTTCAGCAAGGATTTAATGATATTAAAACACTCGGCCAACAATTCAAGGTTCAAAAAGAAGAAGTTGTTCCTGCAGTAGAAAAACAAGCGGAACAACTAAAAATTTTACAAAAACAAATTAAAACTTTAAAAAGCCAAGAATGGAAAACAAAACTACCTCAATGGCAGCAAGAAGTTACAACAATAAATAATATTCCATTTTTATTTTTACCACTTGAAGACTTCGCAAACGATGACATGCGCCAAATAAGCAAACAGTTAATGCAAAAAAAACCTGGCCTGTATTTTCTGATCAGTAAAACAAATGATAAATCAATATTCATCTGTTCACTCGATAAGCAATTTGCAAACCGTGTTAATTTAAAAGAATTTTCGACGTTATTAAAAGAAAAGTATAATTTGCGTGGCGGAGGCAACCAGACATCTTTACAAGGCGGAGGCCCTGTTTTTGATCCTTCCCTGCAAATATTTATTACTCAATGGCTCAATAAACAACCAGCATAAAATAGTCATAAACAATAAAAGGGCCGGCTGCAAAATCTGCAGCCAGCCCTTTTTAGTATCAAATTTTAAATATTATTTTAATGAAAAAATCGATCCCAAAATCGTTATTCCATTTGCGATAAGAACTTTTTTTAAAAATTTATCGAAATGCTTATCTCTTTTTTCAGAATGTTTACCGGTATCATGTTTTATATAGCCTCTTATTTCAGAACCCGCAGAATAAGCAAAAGCAGAAGAAGCAAAAGAAGAAACTTTTTCAATATCATCTTTTGATGATAATAGATTAATACCAACACTAACAGGTACCATTATAGCACCTAAGGCTCTTTTTTTTCGTTTCTTTTTGTTTGTATGAGCTACAATAGAACAAACAATTGTCACATTAGTAGTTATTAATCGAGCTAAAAAACAAGAATAAGAATTAGATACCCCAATAAGTGCTACAAAAGGAATAATCAATAACTTTAAATATAATTTTTTTATAATTTTCATAAAAACCCCCTTTTTCATCAAAACTACGATCACTTGGAGACTTCCCCCATTTTTATAAGTTTACTAAAGTCTTTAACTTTGCACAAAAGCCCCAACAAAAGGTCGACCTAGAGGGCATTTAAGGCTTTT
>DAOVGZ010000014.1 GCA_030672115.1 bacterium
GTAAATAAATCTACTCAACAGGGTAACCTTAAAGAGATTATGACTTCATGGAACTCTAAAGATATGATAAAAGGACAAAGGGAAATTGTAGAAAAAGAATTCGAAGAAAAATTGTTTTCATTTAAAAATAAAAAAAAATGTGTCAATATATGTATATTTGATAATTTACTGATAGTAGCAATTGAGTTACAAAATAGGGATAGTATAGGAAAAGGAAAAGTTAATTTGTTTGCAAAAAGATTAGTGCAATCTGGTTCGCTAGTTTGCTTTGAGTATATAAAAAGACAAATGTGTTACTTTGGATCTTCTTCTGACGAACAATTGGCACTCAAATCTGGTGTTATTCATTCTACCAGATATGAATTATATAATTGTTTTCGTAATTGGTATCTGAATGAGTGGCTTTGTGAGACAAATGAGCCGACTATTAAGGAGCAATTGATAAAGAATAAAAATTTTACTGATCTTATTATTTATAATAAAAGAAATTAATATCCATAATTAAAAAAAGGAAAAACGATTATGAAGAAAAAAATAATTTTATGTTTACTTGCTTTGTGGGTAGGTTCCGTGTTTGCAATGGATCAACTGGTTATGAAAGTGGTGTGTCAAAAGGTTATTCCTGCAAATATTTCTAACCCAATATGTCTGCAAGAGGAACAATTTGAATCAGATGGCGACAAATATCTTGTTATTACAAAACATAAAATTTATGGCAAAGATATTGTATGGCAAGAGAAAGTTGATTACAAAGTAACAGAAGAATTCTGCCGAGACAAAGAGCAAAAATCTTTTTTTCAAAACATATCGCCTGCTGTTTGTTTGTATGTCTGGATGTATGCAAGGGCGTCAGTTATGAACAAAAATTTGATAAATAAAAATCACTTTGATTGGTGCGATGCGAAATTCTATGCAAATGAAGAACATATTTGTAGTGATATTTATAGCAATGGAAGTGAGTTTGGAAAAAAGGCTTACAAAAAACGATCACAAGAGGCTCTTAAAAAGTTAAAAAACAAAAAAAATTGGAATAATTATCGCTTTTGTAAAAAAGGCAAAAATAAACGATTCTATCGATAGGAAGTAATCAATCATGCTCAAATATTCAATTTTTGTATTTTTATTTTTGGCAATATCTTCATTTTGTATGAACAATAATACCTGATTGCCACCGGAGGCAACTCAGAGCGTATGTGTGTCAACATGCCTTCCTTTTTCTTCAAAAAATATCGGGCCTTGTCTTTGTAATTTCAATTTCGACAACCCTGTGTATAAATGGGGCGAATGCTGCTTAAATACTTATCTTGCTTATTGCACAGCAAAACATCGTATAGATTTATGGAAACATTCAAAATATGGAAAACCTTTGATAATAAATTACCTATATGAATCTGAGGTAGAAATACAATTGGATCTGATGGAGATAGTTGCAGCCATATTTCGATAAAAATTTGTGCAAAAAATTTAATTAGAGAAGATAATAAAATTAATTACCAAAGTGAAAGGTGTATTTATAATTACGATTTTTTTTTGAAAAATTCTTTTGGTGATCGAGATAAAATTCGACGAAGAATTTCGCTCGTTGAAACTCCCTTTGTATAAGGAATGGTTTTAAAAATACCTCGCGCTATTGGTTCTCCATAAAAGTTTTTTATTGTTTCTTCATTAAAGTCATCTCCGTGCATAACAACATCGATTTGGTGTTTATCAAGATATTCAGCAGAAACAACCAGAGGTGCATGTGGGATAACTTCATCAACATATCTGCATGATTTTACGCAAGCGATACGTTCTTCAAGCGTCATGATGGGCTTTCGCTTGTATTCTGAGCATACTTCATCTCCATGAATTCCAACAATAAGGTAGTCACCATGAGCAAGAGCTTGTTTAAGAAAATTTATATGTCCTGCATGAAAAAGATCTCCAACCATATCAACATAAACACGGCGTTGTTTTTTTGGTTCATTTGATGAGCTAGCATTTAACTGTAGAGATATGAAACTTATGGTTAACATGAAGATAAAAAGTGAGATTCTTTTTTGCATTATAAATTCCTTTTTTAAATTACGTGCTTGTTTTAGAAACTTTTCTATCGCTATCTATTTATATTGACACGCTTTAAGATAAAATGCTTTTCTGTGAAAGTAAAACTTATAAAATTAAAAAAAGGGATAGTATGATTCGTAAAGCAGTTTTTTTAACTTTATTACTTTGTTGTTGTAACATTTTTGGCCAAGCTGATTGGACAATTTTTACTTATATTGAAGCTTCTGAAGGCTTACAGCATGAAGCTATTAAAAATATAAGCGATATGGCGCTTGGGAATGTTCCAGAAAATATTAATATGATTGTTCAGCTTCATACAAAAGAAGATATTTCCTGGATTTACAAGATAGATGGGAATGCAATAATTCTTTTGGATATTGTTACCATTACTGAAAATGCAAAAAACAATATTGTTGAATCTATGACCAATATTGTTAAGCAATTTCCTGCAAAATACTATGGCATAATTTTATGGAACCATGGATTTGGCATTCTTGTTCCAACATACGATCCTGCAACAAATACTTGGAATGTTGAGCCTGATGGTAATAACTGTTTTGGTGCTTGCGATCTTGTAAGTGTTGATTCAGATATATTTTTGGAGAAGAAAAAAAGAAGAAAATGTGAGCATAGTTATCATAAAGGCTTGTTAAATAGGTATCATAAAGGCTTGTTGATAAATGATCATACTAAAACGGTAATGAATAATTATGATATGGTTGAATTATGTAAAATAATCTCTGAGAATCTGCTAAAAGGTGAAAAAATTTCTCTGCTTGGTATGGATTGTTGTTTGGGAGCAATGATTGAGCATGGCTATCAGCTTAGAAATTACGTTGACTATTTAGTTGGTTCGCAAGATTGTGAGCTTTCTGATGGTTGGGATTATACAGCTATGATAAAACATTTTAGAAATGGTGAACTTTCGCCAAGAACTTTTGCACAAAATATAGTATTGGATTATGGGAATTATTATGCTCCTATAGCGCCTGTTGGTAGGTACACACAATCCGCAATTGATTTGAATTTTATGGAAGATCTTACAAAAAATATAGATTCTGTAATTGCATTATTAAAAACTTGTTTAAACGAACAACCTGATTATTTTAAATCACTCATAGCATCTGCTCGGAATTCATGCATACGTTTTTGCCAAATGCCTGCATACACAGATATCGATAACTTTTATAGTAATTTATTACAGTATATCGAGGCTGAATCACATGACGGTGATTTTTTTAATATTTTTAAACAATTAAAACAGCTTATTGATGAAGGCAAAAAAATTATACAAAAAACTGTTGTTGCCAATGCTCTTGGACCGGTGAACAAAGGGGCACAAGGGATTTCTATCTATTTTCCTCTTTATCATATTGATACTTCATACTATGATTGTATTTTTGCTCAAGAAACAAATTGGTTACAATTTCTACAAAGGCTAGTTGAATAATAAAAAAATATTCTATTAATTAGTATATCTAGTAAAGTGTTCTTTCAATTCGTCAAATGATGGTTTAAGTAGCTCATAAAGCTTATTGAGATCATACTGTATAACTTGCGTTTCACAAACATTTTGAATAAAAGTAGGATGATCTGTTTTAAATCGAGGAAGAGCATGGATATGAATATGGTCAGGTTTTGAGGCACCTGCAATAGTACCTATATTAATACCAATGTTTGTTCCTTGGGCACCTAAAATGGTTTCAAAAATTTTTGGTATAGCTGTAATAAGTTCCATCAATTCGTGTCGTGCAGGTTCAGATAAATCCGCAAGATTGGCAACGTGGGCAATTGGAATAACAAGAAGATGCCCCCGTTGATATGGATAAAGATTTAGAAAAACAACATTATGTTCAAATTTTGTTAATATCAAGCTTTCTCTTTCAGGGCCAATATTCATACTTTTACAAAACACACAAGCAGTTTTTTTGGGTGGTATTTCATTTTTTGATTTTTTTCTTGCGTTAATATCATAGTTTTCACGATATGGAGCATACAGAACTTGTCTTCGTAGCGGGTTTTCAGAATCTTGCTGACCTTGGGTTGCAAAAGAATATATTATCATACTAAAAAAAATAGCGGCATTTATTTTTGATTTGCTCATTAGAGTGAGTCCTTTTTTAAAAAAATGTATTTTGTACTATATGATTTTCACTTTGAATATAGCAGAACTATAATCGATTGTTTAGATTGACAAAGACTTTAGCAATATTTTTTTTGTTTATTTAGTAATCAAAGTTTTATAAGCAGTAATACTTATGGAAATTATTATTTTTATAGAATTTGTACCATGTTATGAGTGAAAAGGTTCAGTAGGTAAAAATTATTTTTATGAGTATCAGTTCTTATTCACTGAATTCAAATCCCTCAAAAACTTTAAATTGAGTTTCTTTTTTCCAATCGTCTTTTTTTAGGCCGGCTTTTTTGCTCAGGCTATTTAATGTTTGAGTTAGATTCCAGCCTTGTTCTTCTGGAACTTGCGGTAAATAAACTGCGCTTTGTTTAAAGCCATTTACAGTTTTTTCTAAAATGATTCCATGTTTTCCAAGAATTATATCATTATAACTTTTTACCAAGCGCGGTGGTGATAGAACTGTTATGGAAATAACAATGTCATCAAGTTCTTTTTTGGTCAATGGTAAAAACCGAGAATCATGGAAGGCTGTTGATTGAGCAACTTCAGGGATTATTTTGTACAAAGAATTGTTTGAAATTATTCTGCCGATACAGCCTCTTAATTTTCCAGATTTTGTTTTTATGGTTACAAAGGCTCCAGATTTTTTTTTGAGGTTGTCAGTTATTGTAAAATGATCATCTAATTTTTTTTCAGGAAAGAGTTTGTGTGTAATTGTATTGCGCGCACTTTTTAGCAGTAGATTTTTTTCTTGGGGCGTTAATATTGATCTGCAGACCAAGCTGGCATAACTAACAGAACTTTTTGCAGGAACTATTTTTGATAGTTTTTTTACGTCTATATTTTTTCCGTTTCGACTGTCTTCTATTTGTGCAGAGTTGTAATAGCTAGCAAGTTGAATTTCTGTTTGCCCAAGGGCACCAGTTTCTATAAGTTTTAAAAGAATTTTTATAGGACTTTCACCACAAATTGTAGCTTTTGTTTTTTTTATTACATCGTCAAATTTTATATAAGATTTTTCAAGTATTGCTTCTATTGCCATGGTATCAAACTTTTTTACATCACTAAAAGCAGGTGTGTAGTTAAACCTTGGTCCATAATGTATAAAGTCACTGCTGATAACAATAAGAGTTTTTTTGCCATCATTGAGTAATGTACTGATTGTTTTTGCAACCTTTTGAAAATCGGCTTCTGTTAATTTTCCAACAATTAGGGGAACAATAGAAAAATTGTTGAGGCAATAGTCCAAGAAAGGGAGTTGAATTTCTATAGAGTGTTCTTTTTGATGAACGTTTGGAATTATTTTAAATAATGAACTTTTTTTTGAAAGTTTTGAAATTGCTTTTTTATCAATTGAAATTTTTCCCATAGGAGTTTTGTATATTGTATAATTGGGTAATGCGATGCCATTAAAGCTTTTATTATGAGAAGGTCCAATAATAATAACTCTATCAAAAGAAGATTTTTTTATTGTTTGATAAGCGTTTGCTGCACATAAACCAGAAAATCTGTAACCCGCATGAGGAACAATAATCGCACTGATATTATTTTTATTGATAATGTTTTTATCTGCCAAAGAAAAATAATAATCTAAATCTTTTGTAAGTTTTTGTTTATCCGCTGGATACCAGCTACCTGCAAGATGTGCTTTTTGTATTTTTTTTGTTTGTATAGATCCAAATAAAAAAGAGCTATTTATTATGCACACGAATAAAAACAATAATTTTAGTTTCATTTAATTCTCCTACATTTGAACAATTTTTATTTAATAACGCATGTAAAATTTTTTAAATGGAGTTATTTTTATGGTACTAAAAATTTTGCTTAGTTTTCTAGAATATATTGATAGAAATATATCAAAATTATATTCATAAAATGATTTCAAAATAAAAATAAATGAATAAAAAAATGGCTAAGAATTTTCTTTAAGAAAATCGGAAAATTTCTTATAAGTTCTTAGTGGTGGCTTTTTTCTTTTGTAGCGTATAAAAGACATTATAACAGTAAGAGCAGATACTATTAAATATCCTGCTAGTAGCGAAAGAATAACCGTTGTGATTTTTTCACCTTGCCATAATGAAATTGCACCAATTGATATATACACAAGGAACATAAATGGTGTAAAAGTAGGTTTAAATTCTGCTTTTAAATAATCTAAATAATTCATCCGTTACTCCTTTTTAATTCATCTGCATGATTTTGAAACAATGATGTATAAGGTTTCCAGAATGTTTCACCGATTTTAAATTCTTTTTTTATAGAAGAATCAAGTTGTTTTAGTGCTTTGATAGCAGCATCTTTGTTTAAGGTTTTTTCTAATGTCATTCTATTTATTTTTAGATCATGTTTGTGAGCAAAATATTTTAACGTTTTTATTTGTATCTTGTGTATGAATATGAAATTGCATGCGGTAGAAATGCCAAATGCTATAAAGAATCGAATCCATTTACTGTAATTTTTTATTTTTGTTTTTCCTAATGACCAAAAAAGAAAAATAATAAAGAAAATACTAAAAAAACTAAAGAAAAATGGAAGAATTTTTATGCTTAAAGGGATAAAGCCGAGTTTGAATATTACAAAGTATCTTCCTAATAAAAAGTCCTGTTGCTCATTTGGTATATTTAAGAACCATTCAGGATTAATAATCAGAAGATGATTTTGTGTTTGCGGATTTATACCTTGCGTTACAAACTTATTCCAGGGATTTATTTTGATACCAGCTTTTTTGGGAACAGTTACTTCATATGTATCATTAAAATTCATTATTTTAGCAACTCTTTTTGTGATATTTTCTATTTTTTTAGGAGCTTGTATTAAATAAGGATTTTCTAAAAATTCTTCTATTGTTGCATTAAAATTATTAACAAAAAAAATAGAGAATAAAATGATTGGAATTTTAAGTTGTTTTATATTTTTCATCGATTTCCTTGGATCTGTTTTTTAATTTTAAAAAGCATTGTTTACGTTCTGCATTTGATGGATGGTCAGAAAATAGGTCATAATGTGGATTGTAATCAGGAAGTCGAAACTCTTTCTTCCATCTTTCTAGTAATTTAATACCACCATCATAAGATTTTAATTTTTCTATTGATTTATAATCGGCTACGCGTTCTATATGACGTTTATAAGCTAAACTGACAAGATTTGGCACAGTGAGAGAAATAAAAAATAATAAGATATAAATAACACTAAAAACAGAAGAATGTTTTTTTATAAAAGCATTTTTATTAATAATTTTTTTAAAGAACAACCAAAAAAGAAACAGTCCTAAAAAAAATAGATTGAGTAAAAGATTTAAATAAATTGTGTGTTTTTCTTTTATATGCACCATTTCATGGCCAATTAAAAAAAGTTGCTCTTTAGGTGATAAATCTTCAAAAAAACCTTCGCTAACAAATAAAAAAGGTTTACTTCCTACTGGAATAAAATCAAACAATAATGGAAAGTGGGCAAACGCATTGTAGTAACCAAAGGTTATCAAAGCATTATGATTCATTTTACGAATAACAATAGGCTCAGAAACGTTCATTGCACGTGCTATAGATTTAATTTTATTTTCTTGATCTTTAGCTATTGATTTTGTCCCGAATCTCTGTTGTGCTTTTTCAGATACATACGAAGTTAACTTGTCGTGCAGATAATTCTTTTGAAGATAGATCAAACTCAAAAACATTGTAACAAAAATGAGGTATATATATTTTTTATTCATACTGATGGTAGAAATCCCCTAAATTTCCCTTGATATTGTATATCACGGCTGATTAAAACAAGTATATAACTAAAATCAAAATACCTATATAAATTTATCTAAAAAACACAGCTCTGTGATACCATTAATGGAAATAAGATTGAATAAAAAGAATACCTAAACTGACGGAAAACAATGAATTTCAAAAAATCATATTTTCATTTTTTGAAAAAACAGGTTGTTAATTTTTTTCTTTTTGTAGCAGCTTATATAGTTAGTCGTCATACGGCTATTGCTTTAGGGTGGTCAGCTTCTGAACCATTAACACTATCATTTGCATTTTGGTTTGGAATGGTAACTATATTTTTTGGAGCATATCTAAGGTATAAAAAACAATAATAATTTTAGTGTAATAAAAAAGCCACCGTTTTTATAGGTGACTTTTTTTTGATATTAAGAGTTTGTTTTTATTTTTTTGTATTTGCTGTAAGCGTTTACCAACAAGATACCTGCACCTGTTGCACAACAAACTAAAAACATGTTTAAAGGAGTGTTCTTAGCCTCTTTGTTGGAATGAGATGCAAACGCAAAAGTCAAACCTATAAGCAAAATATTAAGATACTTATAAGAAATTTCATTTTTTAAGCAGTCTAGATATGTCACGTTGTTTAACCTTTTAGATATTAATTTAATGTTTTAAATCAATGCGGCATGAAGCTCTATAGAGTAAGACAATAGCTAAAATCATATTTGCTAAGGAAAAGACACGTCGAGAATTTAACATTTGGTGAGGATTTTTGCTCCACATAAAGAGTACAAAAATAACTAATGGTATTGTAACTCCAATAAGAGTGAGCCTTTTGTTTGTTGAAGCAGAACAATAAGGAGAGTCTTCTATGTGATCTAATCTGAAGAGCCATGCAAATTTATCTATAGCTAAAAATAAATAAGTGATGCAGGCTATTCCTATAATGTTTTTTCCTGCAAGCCAGACGGTATCCCAAGGGGTTTCAAAATTTGTAACCTCTGGAAATCTGAAACTACCCCATATTTGAATAGCAAGCATAAAAATAATAGAGGGTAGTCCTTGTTTAAATCTTAACCAATGCCTACCTGTTATTCTATTCATAATTTTCTATGTTTGCTATTCAATATATAACTTATCTGATTACATCGTAAGGTATAATTTTATTAAGCGGGACCTGTTAAAACACCTCTAATAATACCTTTTATAAGTGACCTCAGTTGTGCCGCACTAGACACTAAGGTAAATAGAAAAATTATTTATTGTCACTTTTTTTCCAATATCGATGTGCAAAAACGATAAGTTCATCATATTCTTTATCAAGATTGCCAAGTGATATATGTGGTGTTTTAAATATTTTTGTGAAAAAGATTGCAATTTTGCCCGTCACGTTAGATTGATCAGAAAGAGTTTCTCTATCCTTAACCCAAATGCCAAGACATTTCGGTGCATTTCCAAATGAGAACAAATCAACCTTCTCAATATCTTCCCACGGAACGAAGTTATAATTTTTAACCCATATTCCGTTTTCATCAAGAATTGATGCAGGGCCTTTGTATCTCATCATAAATGGAAGGTTTAACAGACCAATTAACAGTGCAAATGAAAAAAAAGCGGCGCCAAAATAGAAAAAGGCTTTTATAAGAAAAAGAATATAGGAAGTGAAATTATTGAGTACTGGCCAGCTAGGGAAGGTGATGTTGACTTTAGAATAAGAAATAACCAATACTGTGCACAATAAAATCATAACTGAAGCAACGATTAATCCTCGACTATAATTTTTTTTTTCAAAATAAACCGTTAGTTTGTTTTTTTGATTCATATTTAAACCTGTTTAAAGAGCGCAGATCTTAATTGATCTGCGCTCTGATCAATTAATCTAAATTAACTAAAACCAATCAAATGGAGATTTCATTTTTTCTTTTTTTCTATAACTTCTGAAAGATTTGATTAAAACAACAACTATTGCCACGCTTGCAGTTACTGATATCATAGCAGCAATATTTTGCTGAACCTCACTAACCCTGCATGCAACTAAATAAAGTAGCAGCATGGCTAAGTAAGAAAAAAAGAAACGTTTGAATTCCACTTTTAGATAATCAAAATAGTTTTTTGTCATTGTTAAAACCAGGGAATCCACATTCCAATTACTCCCATAAAGATTGCTGCTGATTCAATTCCGCCAATTAGAGCTGTTGCACCACCAGTTGCGACAGCAGAGGCGGCTATAGTTGTTGTTGCTTCTGCTGCAATAGCGCTGCCAGCAACGTACGTAGCGACCAGACCAGTTCCCGTTGTTGCAGCTCCAGTCAAAGCCAGAACTTCACCAGCTCCCGCAACAACAAGAGGAGCCACTGTTCCTCCTGTTGTGGCAACAGCATATGCTGCGGCACCGAGCATAGCTCCATAAGCAACAGCCTTTGTTGCTCCATAAAAAATACCCGACAAAACAGGTCCACTGCCCTTTAGACAAAGCTTAGTTCTAAGTGAAAATTCACCATTGTCCATTTGGCTTACAGCTATTTTGGCTGAAGCTAAAAAAGTTTCTAATTTTTCACTAGAGATATTTTGTAAAACAGGGGGAGTCCAGCAATCTTCAATCGAATATGTTTCATTATTTTGAATAATGTAAAATCCATTTTCATCATGAAAAAGTTGCACCTTATCAATAGATGATGGAGTTAAGACAGAAGAATCTGGAATTTGAACTGTATGAGCAAGAGATGAACTGCAGAAAGTAAGTAAAGAAGCGAATAAAAAGGTTTTGAGTAGATTTTTGTTATTATGATTTTGCATTATTAAATTGACCTTGACTGTATAAAGTTTAAAAGTAGTTACCGCTAAAAAATGAAATGAGCTAAGAGCGAATACTTTTTGTGATGTTGTTCATGTTGGCCAACTGAATCATCACAGGTAGTCTACATCGGTTTATCAATAAAGAATAGCAAAAAAATAAATAATATAGTTGCTATAGGTTCAGCCTCACGCTTTAATGCTGTTTTGCGTACAAAAGCATGCGAGGGCAAAAAGGGATGAGTTGGTTTTCTTTTGGAATTAAATATGTTTTCTTTTTTTCTATGTTATTGCCTAATTTAAATACACACATATCATCACATAAATACCATTTTTTGGTTGATGATTCTTTTACAAAAGCAATATAATGACCAATTTTATTTGTTCCAGCGTGCAGGACAATTCCAATTAATTGATAACCTGCAATAGGCAATTGTAAAAAGTCAGATTGGCAATCAATTAATAAATACGGTGGATGATTATTGAATCTTGATGTTTTGTGTGCTTTTACACAAAAGCAACATTGATGACATAAGATATTATCAATGGCTGTTGGTTCAAGATCATGTAAAGATACATCATAAATTGTCTGATTTGCCGATTGTATAAGTTCGTTGCATTGAGTACAAACAATTGAAGTATTGAGTGAAAGGCTAAAAAGAGGCTGCAGTAATTGGTAATTATCAATTAATTGAGTAATAAATTCAAGAACGTCCTGCTGTTGTTTGTCGCCATCAAAAAAATATTGATCAACTTGATTAAATAGTTTGTTTATTTTTTTTCTGACTCTTTTGATATCATTTTTTTCAAAAGCATCCAAAATTTTTTTGCATTGATATAAAAAGAAATTATTTTGTTTTTTATTTTTGGATGTATGAATAAACGTTGCAATTTCTGGAATCTGAAAAAGGCATTGTAAGGCTGCATTCATGTAGCAGTTATTGCCAAGGTTAGGTAGTTTGTTAATAGAAACAGAATAAGTTTTTTGTTGAGGTTTTTGTGTGGTTTCTATAGATAAAGAAGAAGAAAAAAAGAAATTTTGTAAAAAAAATATTGCTAACAAAAGTTGTACTGACTTCATGTGTTCTCTTTAAAAAAAATTGTTTTACAATAAACGTTTATGTTGAAATTTGAGTTATTTTAAAAGTCTTCCCATCCTTGCACTGCAGAACTTTGGTTATAAGAAGACACATTTGCTTCAAAAAAGTTGCTTTTAACGCTGCCATCGCCGCCCGTATCGGCAATTTTTTCTAAATGCTCGTAGGGATTTGTTGTAAAACCAGGATACAACGGCTCAAATCCTATTTCTTGTAGGCGTCTGTTGGCAATATATTTTGTATATTTTTCGGTGCTTTCTTGACTGATACCAAGGACTCCATTGCCAATAATATGGTTAGTCCATTCAATTTCTTGCTCTACTGCTTTTGCAAACATTGTTTTGACTTCTTGTTCATCAAAAAACGAAGGCTTTTCCTGGGTGATTTCTTGAATAATGCTTGAAAAAATAACGCAGTGGGTTAGTTCGTCACGGTTTATATATTTTATTTCGTCGGCTGTTCCCATCATAAGGCTGCGTGATGCAAGATTATAAAAAAAGTTAAAGCCGTTATAAAAATAAACTCCTTCAAGCAAAAAATTCGCAATCAATGTTCGTGCAAAGTTTTTTTCAGAGCGGTCATCTAAAAAGTTTTGGTAAATTTGTGCAATATATTTGTTGCGTTCAAATAAAATTTTATCTTCGCGCCATTGGTCATATAAATCATTACGTTTTTCTATCGGAATAATACTTTCTATAATATACGCGTAACTTTGTGAATGAATTGATTCTTGATAGGTTTGTATCGCCAAAATAAGATTGATTTCTGGTGCTGTAATATAATCGCTAATATTTGGAATATTGTTTGTTTGAATGCTGTCTAAAAAAATTAAAAATGAAAGAATTCCATCATAAGCTTTTTTTTCGTTGAGTGTTAATTCTGTGTAGTGTCTTTTGTCATCGGCTAATGATATTTTTTCTGGAATCCAAAAGTTTTCCATCATTAATCGGTACATTCTGTTTGCCCATGAGTACCGGACATTATTAAGGTTGAAAATATTGGTTACATTGCCACCAATCATTTTTCTTGCCGCAACGCTATCATCTCCAGAGGGATTAAATATTTTTTTTCTTTGCATGAAAATTCTCCGTTACTATTTTTAACCAGCACAGCTACTACATTCATTTTTCCCCGAAACGGCTCCATCTTTTTGAATGCTTCTGGTGTAATAAATTGTTTTAATATTTTTTTGCCATGCTTGAATAAGTGTTTCAAAAATTTCTTTGGCGGTAATATTTCTGTTTAAATTGTAAACAAGTTCCATAGATATTCCTGTATCTATCCACTTGTTAATAGTTGCTACAATTTCAACGATTTTTTTTTGATCAATATGTTTATTTTCTTGATAGTACCATAATTTTTCTTTAATAAATGGCGGGCAGTTTGGAATACTTCCATTTGCGTGGGTATCAATAAAGAACCTGCTATAAACTGGTAAAATAGATGCGGTACATCCTTGCATTAGCGATGAACTTGTGTTTGGTGCTATGGCAGTAATTTGACTGTTGCGAATGCCAAATTTTTTAAGATTATCAAAAACAGAATTCCAACGTTCTGGGAGTTGGCTGTTATTTAAAAACCAAGTTCTATTTTTGCTTAAAATAATTCCACGATCCCAGTCAGATCCTTTGTAGGCCTGAAAGGTTCCTTTTTGTTTTGCCAGATTTATACTTTCTTCGATTGAATAAAGAGCAAATTTTTCAAAGAGTTTATCAACTTGATCAGCTGAATGTTCATACGCAATACTATTTTTTGCCAAATAATCTGCAAGGCCCATAGCTCCAACACCAATGGTTCTGTATCGTTTGTTATGAAGATATCCTTCTGCAATTGGAACACTCGTAATATCGATAGCATTGTCAAGTATCCGAACGGATGTTTTACAAACAGATTCCAGTTCTTTTTCAATATCAACAGTTGCGAGGTTAACCGAAACAAGATTGCATACATGAACAAGGCCATTAGAAATTTCTTGTTTAATTGTGCCATTATCAAAATAAGTATCATGTATAATCGATGGTTTTATATTGCTATGAGATTCGGTACATAAATTGGTCCCGAGAATAACGCCATCATGTTTGTTTGGATTTGCACGATTTAAAGCATCTTTAAATGCGATATAAGGCATGCCGGTTTCAACTTGAGACTTCATAATTTTTTTGAAAATATTTTTTGCATTCACAAATTTATAAATTTCGAGCTGCTGATTTAATGCATCTTGTTCAATTTTTTTATAGAAAGAATCGAATGTTTTTCCCCATAATTCACTGAGCTCAACATTATATTTTTGTCGTATTTCATGTGGATCAACAAGTAACCAGTCTGTATTGGAAAGGACAGCTTTCATAAAACAGTCAGGAATAACAACTTGAGGAAAAATATCGTATGCCTTCATTCGTTGATCGCCATTTTCTGTTTGCAGTTCTAGAAAATCTTCTATATCCATGTGCCACATATCTAAAGAAACAGTAACGGCGCCTTTTCTTTTTCCTTGTTGATTAACTGCAACGGCAGTGTCATTAACAATTCGTATCCAAGGAATTACACCACCAGAAGCATTTTTTATTCCTTTAAGACGTGCACCTTTGCATCGAACACGTGAAATATTACAGCCAACACCTCCACCATGTTTTGATATAGCTGCAATTTGATCGATGGTATAAAAAATCGATTTAAGGTTGTCGTCCATAGCAGTAATAAAACATGAACTTAAGTTTCCTTGTGGCCTGCGAAGGTTCATTAATAATGGTGTGGCCAAAGATATTTTACGACGAGCGAGTTTTTCATAAGTATCTTTGACGAGAGCCAATCGATTATTGGTAGGAGCATTTTGTTCAACTAACAACGCGATGGTAAGAAACATTTCTTGAGGTAGTTCCCACAAAGAATCGTTGTATTCACAAAGGTATCGTTGTGCAAGAAGGTTAATGCCGGCATAATCATATTCTAAATCATATTTTTGATTTATATATGTTGCAGCGATTTCAATTTCTTGTTGTGAATATTTTTCTAAAATAGTTTTTGTGTAAATTTTGTTTTTGATGCTTTTGTAAAGATATTTAGGGTAGTTGTTATAAATATTTTCTATTTTTTTGTGATTGCCTCTGCAAATAGAAATTTCTTTGTAGATATCAAAAAGTTTTAGTCTTCCTGCTGCATACTTCCAATCAGGTTTTTCTAGTGATGTTAAGCGAAGGGCGCCTAATATAAGTGACTGTTGTATCTCACGGGTTGTGATATTGTTTTTTAGCATAATATGTGCATTTGATTCTAATTCAATGGGATTTATTGCAAGTCCTTTTGATGCCCAATTAATGACTTTTCTCATTTTGGTTACATCATAACGAGCTTCATTGCCTGCACGTTTTAAAATAATATAATCATTTGACATGATTTCTCCTTTTAAATTGTTTAAACTGAGAACCTACTCGATAGAGAACCGTTTTTTTTGAAATTATATTTGTAGATATCAGGTTAGGTTACATGTAATAAAAAAAGGTGTGAAGAATAAAGAGTAGTTATTTTTGTGTGGTATATTATTTTTATTGAAAGATTTTTATGAAAACATATGCAGTAAGACTTTTGCCGGATCAAGATTTAATGAAAGAACTAGAAAAAATTGTTGTTAAAAATAATATAAAAGCTGGATTTATTATTTCTTGCTTGGGATCTTTAAAAAAAGCACATCTAAGAATGCCTGGTGGTAAAACGTTTCAACATTTTGAAGGACTGTTTGAGATTTTGTGCTTAAATGGAACACTTTCTGTTAACGGCTCTCATTTGCACGTTGCAATGTCTGTTTTTCCTGAGGGTAATGTTTTAGGTGGACATGTGCTTGAAGAAGGTTGCATCATTAATACAACAGCAGAAATAGTCATTGGAGAACTAGATAGTGTTGAATTTACAAGAAAACTCGATGAGAGAACAGGCTTTAATGAGCTGAAGGTAGTCGCACAATAAGTAGTATGTTTGCATTATTTAGAAAATTAAAAACGTAAGTTTGTAGTTGCAGTAAAAAGTGCATATTTTAAAAACGTTTTTCGTGAAAAAAGAGTTTTTCACGAAAAATTTGAAAGACTCTTTTTTTTGTTTGTTTTTTATTTTACACCTCTGTAAATTCGCTATAGACTTTGCAATTGGATGCTTTTTTGTAATAAATGTATTGTTGATTAATTTTTAATGTAGGGAGAAAAAGATGAAAAATATTTTATTGAAAAGTAGTATGGTTGTTTTGTGTGTTGCATTACATGTTAATACAGGAATTTGCTCGTACAAATATAAAAAAACACGAAATTGTTTTGGTCGTAAAACGAAACATGCAAAACAAGAAAGAC
>DAOVGZ010000039.1 GCA_030672115.1 bacterium
ATTTCTTTTTTATGAAGATAAACAATTGAAAATGGAAATCTAAGTAGGTATTGTAAAAAAGTTAGCAATTATTTTCATCTTTAAAAAAGGAATGAGTAATGAACAAAAAAACTATTTTTAAATCCTTTACTATAATCACTTCATGTTTTTTCTTATCAACAGCAATTTGTGCCGCCAAAAGAACAATTACGGTAAAAAACAGTATCACAAAAAAAATGAAACAATATAAAAAATTTGGAACACATACCCCAAGCAGATTCACAATCAAAGCAAACAATGAACTTATTGAACAAGAAAAAGAATCAAAAATCACCTTAATTAATAATAAACTCGATGTCCGATACGATTATGCATTTGGATCCAGAAGATCTGGCGCAAAAGTCGTTACTTATGATATCCCAAAAAAGATGAATAGCATTACAATTACCTTTAATTGGAAAACTGAATGGAGAATTTTAATTGATGGTGCAAAACCACTTTCGGTTAAAGAAATTTCGGTATGAATTCGTCTTCTGAGAGTAAATGCGGTAAACTTTATTTGTAGATATTTTACTTTATAAAACGGAGTTTACCGCATGAGCCGGGAGCTAATTCATATTTATGGACCATTTTCTATTCAAAGTTTCGGACTGATAATTGCAATAGGCCTTTTGCTCTTTATTTGGCTTACCAGCAAACATGTCAAAGCAAAAAAAATCATGTCCTCAGAACAATTTTCTGAAACAATTTTAGTTGGCGTTATCAGTGGAATACTTGGTGGTCGACTTCTTTTTGTTGCGGAAGCTTATTGGTCTATGGATAGCTTTTTTGACATCTTCCGTTTTTGGGAGGGAGGATTTTCTATCCTTGGAACTATTATTGCCGTACCCCTTGCACTGACACTGTATTTAAAAAGAAAAAAAATACCGGTTTTGCCATTCTTTGATCTTATTGCTCTTTATGGACCACTTTTACAATCAATATCCAGAATTGGTTGTTTTGCAGCAGGTTGTTGCTACGGAGCATGTACAACATTGCCTTGGAGCGTGATTTATACCGACCCTTGCTGCATGGCACCACTACATACACCTCTTCATCCAACGCAACTGTATAGCAGTGTCACTCTTTTTGTTATTTTTATTTTTATGCGTTTTATTGCCTCAAAAATTTTCACCATCCCAGGACAATTGATAACGCTCTACATTACTCTTGCAGCTCTAGAGCGCTTTTTTGTTGATTTTTTACGAGCAGATAGAGATTTTTTTACACCTCAGCTACTTCACATATTTTCAATTCATCAATGGCTCGCTTTAAACCTTGCAATAACTACATGTTCTATATTTATTTATATCACTATACGTTCCAGGTCAAAAAAACATGAATCTCTTTAGCTTTATAAAAAACCAACTTTCTATTCTTGACGTTATTGGCGAATATACCAAGCTAAAAAAAGCAGGTACGTACTGGAGAGCCGTTTGCCCTTTTCATCATGAAAAAACAGCATCTTTTACTGTCAGCCCTCACAAAGAAATATTTTATTGTTTTGGTTGTCACGCAGGCGGAGACCTCATTGCATTTATTGCTCGAGCAGAAAATTGCACACAACTTGAAGCAGCACATCACCTTGTTGAACGATACAACCTTGAACTACCTGAAACAACAACATTCCCTAGCAAAAAAAATACTGATGAAAAAAATAGATATTTTATATTGTGTGAAGCTGTTGCACAGTGGTGCAATAGTGAACTTAAAAAATCAACAACTGTTTTAAAATATATGGACAATCGCTCCATTAATGAAAAAAGTATTACAACATTTAATATTGGATATTTTCCTGGCGGAACACAATCAATAAAATCACTTGTTGCCCATATGCGTACGAAATCTATTTTAGTTGATGACCTACTCCAAGCAAAAATTCTTTCTCAAGGAAGAACAGTTCTTTATTCCCCCTTTGAAGATAGAATTATGTTTCCAATACAAGACCACTTAGGAAGGTATTGTGGATTTGGTGGTAGAATTTTTAAACCTAATGATGTCCGTGCAAAATATTACAATTCTCACGAAAATGATTACTTCAATAAAGGATCAATCCTTTTTGGCTTTCATCATGCAAAAAAATCAATTCAAAAAACAGAGTCAATTTTTCTTGTTGAAGGATATACAGATTGCATCGCAATGGCTCAGCATGGTTTTTTAAATACTGTAGCCACACTCGGAACAGCATGCACTTCACAGCATTTAAAAACGCTTTCTCGCTATGTGCATCACCTTATTGTTTTATATGATAGTGATAATGCTGGAAAAAAAGCAATTATGCGATTAACAGAGCTTTGCTGGCAGGTTAACATTGAACTAAAAGTTATTCCTTTGCCCGATGGTCAAGATCCTGCATCATTCTTACAAAACAATGGCGATATACAAAAAGCTGCAGACCAAGCTCAAGACATTTTTACTTTTTTTATCAATCGACTGGCAGATAATTTCTCAGAAAATCCTCTCAATAAAAAACTTCAACTCATACAAAGGCTTCTTGATATTGTCCAAAAAATTGAAGAACCCCTCAAACAAGATATTATTTTACAAAAAGCATCAAAATCTTTGAATATACCTATTAAATCGCTCCAAAAAGAACTTCAAAAGAAAAATTTGAAACCTAAAAAAATGTTTTTAAAAGATGAGCCTCCAACGGCTGAAACACTTACATTGGACAATGATAATAGTTCAAGAATTACACTAGAAAAAAGGATTCTCTTTGCTATACTTAATGATATATCATTGTTTAATAAGGACAATGAGGATTATTTGATTACGTGTCTTCCTGTACCGCTCAGTTCAATATTAGAAAAATTAAAAACTATAAAGGAACAATCGCGGTCAGTATCTCCTGGTTTTCCCCAATTATTTCAGCATCTTGATGAAAAAGAACGGCTTTTTGTTAATGGGCCTATCTTACAGTTTGAAGAAAAAATAGAACCTCAGCTGTTTGATCATCTGCTCACACGCTTTCAAAGTAAGACATGGAAGATTATAGTTAGAGACATAAAAGCAAAGTTAACTAAAGCAGAACAAGAAAATAATACACAAGAAGTTGAAAACATTTTACATAATTTTTCTAAACTTAAAAAAAGATTGTTAAATAAAAATTTGGAACAAAAATAACGGATAAAGTATGAAAAAAACAAAAACATCCCCTACAAAAGCCGCTTCTGTCAAGAAGAAAAAACCGGCAACAAAAAAAACTACAAAAATAAAAAAGAAAAAAACCGACTCTTTAGATTTTAAAAAAGAATTTATAGAGAACGTCCTTGAAAAAGGAAAAGTTGTTGCATACGAAGAGGTTATTACATTTGCAGCAGACCATGACCTTGCTGATAAAGAAATAAACGAAGTTCTTGTCGCTTTAGAAAAAAAAGGGGTTGAACTCGTCACACTAGAAGAACTAGAACAAAAAGAGCAAAGCGCTAATGACAAAGAAAATGGAACAACCAAAAAAGTCGTCAAAGAAAAAATGAAGGGCGTATTAAGAAAAAATGATGATACTCCTGTCGTCAAAGAAACTTCTGCTCAACTTGCCGATGGTGTTAAATCTTACTTGCGAGACATTGGCAGAATTCCTCTCTTAAATAGAGAAACCGAATCTGTTATTGCCAATGAAATCGCGCGATGCAAAGCAGCATCGATTGATACCATTGCACGATTCCCTTTTATTCATAAAGAATTTGTGCTTATTGGCGAACGTGTCGAAAAAGAAGCGCTTGCTTTAAAAGATATCATTCAATTTTCTGAATTTGACGAAGAAAACCTTCCTAAAATAGAAATCGAGCAAAAACAGTTTCTCAAAACTATTTCGCAAATCCAAAAGTTAATCAAAAACGAAGAAACTATTTATAAAAACTACAAAGATAAACTTTCTTCAAGCAAATCTAAAAAAGAAATGCTTGCAAAAATTAAAGAAAATAAAGAAAAAATTGCCGATACCATTAAATTAATAAGAATTGCTAATAAACTTGTTAGAAAACTTGGCAAAAGAATTGAAAAGCATCTTTACAAGCTTAAAGAAAAAGATGAACTCTCACAAAATTGTGAAAAATATTTACAACAATACAAAAAAGAAAAACAAACAAAAGAAGTAAAACTTGCCATTCAAGAACTAGAAAAAACAATGCGCGTAACAACCAAAACAAAAAAACGCCTCGAAGGCGAAATTGGCTTACCGCAAGATATAGCAGCTCAATACTACAAAACGCTTGTTGACACTCAAGAAGACGATAAAAGAGCAAAAGATAACCTTGCAAAAGCAAATCTTCGACTTGTAGTCAATATTGCAAAAAAATATGTCAACCGCGGCCTTCACTTTCTTGATCTCATTCAAGAAGGTAATATAGGACTCATGAAAGCAGTTGAAAAATTTGAATTTGAACGTGGATATAAATTTTCAACCTATGCAACATGGTGGATTCGCCAAGCAATTACTCGCGCTATTGCAGATCAATCAAGAACCATTCGAGTTCCAGTCCATATGGTCGAAACACTTAACAAAATAAACAAAATCAAACGAACCTTTGTTCAAGAAAATGGCCGGGAACCAACACACGCAGAGCTTGCAAAAACATTAAATCTTGATGAGAAAAAAATAAAAAATATTATAAAAATCTCAAAAGAACCAATATCACTCGAAACACCTGTTGGAGATAGTGACGACGCATTCATTAAAGATTTCATTGAAAACGATAAAGATTGCTCGCCATCAGAAACTGTCGCAAGTAATGATTTAAAAGAACGCGTTCGTGAAGTTTTAAAATCACTCACACCTCGAGAAGAAAAAGTCTTAAAAATGCGATTTGGTATCGATGTTGCCTCTGAGCATACCTTAGAAGAAGTTGGTCGAGATTTTTCTGTCACCAGAGAACGTATTCGACAAATTGAAGTTAAAGCAATTAAAAAATTAAGACATCCATCCCGCAGCAAGAGACTAAAATCATTCTTTGAAAAAGAAATTGATGATCCGAAATTTGAAAATGAAGAAGAAGAAAACGAATAAAACAAGAGTAGAAAGGCAATAATTATGGAACCTCAGCTGACTTCTGTATTGTATTTTGCAACAGCTGCATTTTTTATTTCTTTGCTTTTATTCGGTATTTTTTCATTCATAGAAACAAGCATCACCGCGTTGCGTCTTTTTAAACTAAGAGAATTTTCTCAAGAAACAAAAAAATACGCAACGCTTTTTGAGTCTCTTGAAAAAAGCCCACAATCAGTCCTGACAACAATCTTGATTGCAACATCACTAGTAAACGTCTTTGTTGCAGCCTTGAGCTCAACTATAATGGAAAAGCTTTTTGCCAGCATTGGTTTTGGCAGACTTGGTTTTACCCTTGGTGTTGGTTTTGCAGCTATTGCTATTTTAATTTTTGGAGAAATTATTCCAAAAAATTTAGCCAAAACGCGTGGTGATAAAATTTTCAAATCAACATTGTGGCTTACAAACTTAACCTATCTTGTTTTACGGCCAGTTGTTCCTATGCTTATTCGTTTTTCAGATTTTCTTGTACAAAAAATTGGCGGCAAAAAAACTGTAAATGGTAGTCAATGGGTTTCTTCTGAAAAAGAAATTGAATTTTTAATTGAACATATTGATGAAAAAGGACTTATAGAGTCAGAAAAAAGTGAAATGTTGCGAGGCATTTTCGATCTTGGAAAAACACCAGTAAAAAAAATTATGATTCCATCAATTGATATCGCATCTATTGATATTGCAACTCCAACAGAAGAAACTCTTCATCTTTTTTCTAAATATCAATTCACTCGATTGCCAGCTTACGAAGAAAAAACTGATAACATCATTGGAATGATCCACTTTAAAGATGTGTTTATGAATTGGTCTCAAAAAAAATCATCTACACTCAAAGAATTGATGCGACCAACTTCATTTATTCCTGAAAGTATAAAAATCAATCAACTCCTTAAAGAGTTACGAGAAAAACATCAACACATGGCAATGGTTATAAATGAATATGGAAGCATTACAGGACTTATAACGCTTGAAGATATTATTGAAGAAATCGTTGGTGAAATTAGTGATGAATATGAATCAACACAAGAAAAAATCATCTCACTAAAACAAGGCGGTTGGCTTATTGATGCAACGGTCCCATTAAGCGAAGTAAGCGAAATAATGAATATTAAAATTAATGCAAAAGACGCATTAACTTTAGGTGGTTTTTTGACTGAAAAATTACAACATATCCCTAAAAAAGGTGACCGACTTTTGTATGAAGGTTTTTATTTCCAAATACAAAAGGCAACAGAAAAACGTGTTTTACAAGTTTTGATTTTTGAAGAAAAAAACCCAAAAACTACAGACGCAAAACTTTAGAACAACTCTTTATAAGTAAATTATATTAGGCGCAATGTTATAAAAGCATTGCGCCTTTTTTTTGAACTTAACTACATTAAATCAAGATCAATAACATTTTTTTTTAAAAAAAGGAAAAGAATGAAGAGTTTTTTACTGCCCTTTTTATTATTTGTAACAATAACACCACACTCTTTTGGTTTAGAGCCAAATCCATCATCCCGACCAGAACATATTCCCGAAGCTCATCAATGTCATTGTCCCCCAGATATAGATGAAGAAGGAGCAGCCGTTCTTACTCAATTTGCAGGGATGGTTTGTAGCTTTGTAAACATTTTACAATCACCACACAACTCTGCAAACGTTGGAAGCAATCTTGGAAAAATCGTTCACGGACTCGGAAATATTATCTCTATTGCTATCAAACGTGGCCAACCTATTGCTGAATATATACAAACAGATGAATTTAAAGAAAAAATGGAACATCTTATTGTAAGTAAAATCTGCGAGATTGATTAAAGGTCACAATAAAACAGTTTTGGAGCTTTGAATGACAAAACAAAATAAAAAAACACTGCTATGTATCATTTTTTTAATATTTTTTCATATCAAAGCTCTTGCACTTCCAGCACTCTTTATAGACACAAACGGCCAAGAAAAATACTATTACCGAAATTTTTTAGCACTGGCAAAATCAGTTGGTTATACAATACATTTTGAATCTTTTTTTGAATGTTTAAATACGGTCAAAATCGAACCTTATAAAACTATTTTCTTTTCAACGAGCACAAGCATTATAATTCATTCAAAAAACATTCTCGTTGAAAAATACGTCAAATTTGTCGAAGATTTATCTCATCAAGGAAATAAAAATATTATACTTCTTCTTTCTGGAGTAAATAAACCTGCGTATTTACATAAAACAATGCATCTTCTTGAGCGACTCGGCGTACCTCTTGATAACAGCATACAACCAATAATTAAATCTTTTTTACGCTATTTGTTTCAACCTGATGTCCTTAGAGGAAAAATATACGGAACAACTCTTATTAATAAAATACATACATCACAACTGCAGCCACTTCTCTTATCTGAAAATAAAAATGTAACAATACTCCCCCAAAAAAATACCTCTTTCCCTTTAGGGCTTTTGGTAAAAAATAAAAAAACAGGAAATCGCTACCTTCTGACTAAACAATCTTTTTGTTGTTTTAGCGAACTAAATGAAAACTTTTTTTTAACACCGATACATTTTAAACAACAAGAAAAACTTCTTTTTACGGTGCAAAATATGCTTGCTGAATTTAAAGGAGTTAACCATAAAACAAAATTGCCAAAGGTAACAACCAAAGCATTTATTACTTCTCAAAAAAAAATTACTGAAAAAAAATTATTTAAAACATTTCAAAAAAAACGATCCTACCATTGGATAAATTCTAACTCTCTCTCTTGTGCTTGGATGGACCTGGGAGACTTCTTCCTTGAACAAAGA
Organism: bacterium; assembly: GCA_030672115.1. Lineage (GTDB taxonomy): Bacteria > Babelota > Babeliae > Babelales > Vermiphilaceae > DAOVGZ01. The sequence continues at coordinate 7,830 of DAOVGZ010000039.1, forward strand.
AAACCAAATAAGTTATTACCTGAAAAAGAAAAAATTAAATTAAAAAATGCCGCTCTCAAGCGCGGTCTTAATTTTATATACGAATCAGAAATTAATCTTTTATGGTTTGAATTTAATCCTGAAATTTTTTTAGCTCAACGAGGGATTGCCACAGAAAAAAAGAAAAAAGAATTTCACAAAAATATTAATACTTTTGCAAAAGCATTAAAACAACGTTTTGCTTTGAGTAAAAAACCAATACCCAAAATTTTTATAGGAACAGATATTACAACTAATTTTAGATCTGCTCCTGTTGCTATTGCAGCTAAAGATTTTTTTGGTAGAACATATTCCAAAATTCCAAGCCCTTTAGACTTTAAAAACTTTTGGAAACCAGAACTACTCGATGTATTTGATATATTCGTTGATACATTTAAAAAAATCCTTCCAATTGATGGAATTTTTTTAGATTTTGAAATGTATCATGCACAAAAACAATCTGCTGATTTTAACAATTTTATGGATTTTTCTGATTTGGCTTGGAAACTTTACACACAAAAAACTAAACAAAATCACCTTCTGAGATATATTTCAACTGAACGGAGAATTAACAACCTTATTGCTACAAAAAAATTAAAAAACTATTTTTCAGTATTACAAAAAGAAGCTGAAATCATTGGAAAAAAAATAAAAAACCATATTCAAAAAAAACTACCTGGCACACTTATTGGAGCATATGCCACAAGCTTACCTGGCAGTTGGTTTTATCGCGGCATACTTGCAGGCCTTAGTTCTCCAGAAGAACCAGTTATTTTTGCAACCTTTAACACCAATGTATATTCACATACTCAATGGCTCAACCAAAACAATATTAATATCATCCATGGAGCGCCGATCATGCTTTCTAAACTTAAAACTCTACAAGATTTTTTATTAATCCCTGAATTAAAAAAAATGAATTATTTTGTGTGGTATAATCGTCCATCTCGCATGATTTACCCTCCACAACAAAGAAAAAATATTTGGTGGAGTAGCGAAGCTTCCAATTTATCATCAGAAATTGTTGCACAAGAAATAAAAAATAAAAGAAATATTAGAA
>DAOVGZ010000048.1 GCA_030672115.1 bacterium
AAGTAAAAGAAAAAAAAGAACAACAAGCTATAAAATTATCTGCTTATGAAGAAACGGTTGAACTTTTAAAAGATAATGATTTTTCTAATACAGCTTTTGATGCAGATGGTATTTATTGTTTTGAAAAGAGAGAAAGTGCAAGAATTGAGGCGATAAAAAAGGTTATAAATGGAGATAAAGATGTTTTTTTGCAAACGTATCAATTGTCAGAAAATACAATTCAATTTTTAAAAAATAATGAACAACAGGCTTTTTGGTACAAAACTTGTCGAGGTAATTTTTTACAACAAGTAGTACACCAGGAATTTATTGATGCTATTTCGTGCTGTGAACAATTTACATCAAACTTTAATTTGAGTTTGTCAGAGCATGAAAAGATTAAAAATTTACAAAACCTTATTTTAAATATTTCAACAACAGGTTGCCAATATAATCAGTGTGGAAAAATTATCAATGCAATAAGATTGTCCGATGTTTGTTGGAGTCTTGTTGATTATGGACATGCTGCGCTGCAGGGTATTGGTGAAGGTATTGAAGATATTGCCCAATTAGTTTTGCATCCTATCAAAACAGTAGAATCGTTAGCGCATGTTGTAAATCTAGCAGCTTCGCATTTGGGAATGATGATTTATGATACGTGCGCTGTAGTAGGCGGAAAAGTTTTTAACACGAAAGTTGAAAGTAATAAAAATCGTTTAGAACAATCATATCAGACGGTTATTGATTTGTTATCTGTAGCAGCATATCAAGTGAAAAACAGTTCTGTTCGAGATTTAGTTCGCGGTGGTGCTCGATTTGCAACAACATGTATATTGCCAGGTAAATGCATTAAAGGAATACAAAAGTTTTTTGTATCAGTAAAACCGCAAGTTGTTACTTTTTGTAACCGATTACAAGATTCTGAGAAAGTGGTTGTTGCTGTTGAAGGTATGAATGTAAATTTAGCAATTCAAGCAGCAAATTTTACCAAAGATATTGTACGCAAAACGGTAACTACCTCAAAAAATGGGTTAAAATATGGAGCAAAGCTTGCCAAACCTGCAGTTATTAGAACAAGAATGATTGCGAGTACTATTAAAAATCGCGCATGTATAGCGTGTAAACATTTAACTCAAGAATATGAAATTATTTTTAATCAGTGTTGCAACGGATGCAAGTCATCAAGCAAGGCATTAGTTGATACTTATAAAAAAGGAGTTCCTTCTTTTAAAAATTTTGTAGATCAAGGTTTGCCTCTTCGTGGAACGTCTGTTTTGTTTAAAAAAGTAAAACTTGGTTTAGATGAAACAGTTTTGATGAAATCATTGAAAGTTTTTGTAGGAAAAACTATAAGGTCTCCAGGGCGTTTTGGTCAATGTCTTTTGCCGGAGTACTTTGTTATAGATAAAGAATTTTTAAAACATATTTTTACTGGAGAGCTTGAGTTTTTTATGAATCATAAGGGAATAATAAAACAAAAATTATCAGGCTTTCATTATGAAGGTGGTTTGAAAACAAAAATGTTGGAACTTGTTGATGTAATTCAAGATGCAAAAACAGGTTCATATAAAGGAGGTTTACCCTTTGGAGGGAATAAAAGTATGTTTCCTGTTCATTGGTCTCCTAAAAAGGTTACTGAAAAAATAGTCGAGGCTTTGGGAAATATTGTTAGTGTTGAAAAAGAAGGGGCGATATTTATATTAAAAGGAACAGCAAAAAAAGGAATTAAAATAGAAATTGTTATTAAAGAAACAGGAAAATTAATAACAGCATATCCAATAGTTTAATGATTTTAATTTTAGGGATTTGACTTGAAGGATTTTATAAGGTTTGGTCGAGATGAAGATGGCTATTGGCCAATAAAAAAAAGTTCTTATAATTTAGATTTAATATGTTCTCTTTTTAGGACAGATATTCGATGTGATCAGGGTGATTTTTTTACGCGATGGTTGGATAACCCTATGGCATGGGGAGCTGGAGGAGATGCAACAGAAGTAGAATTGAGTGAAGATGATCCTAATGTGGTAGAAATAAAACACACATTACTTGAAGATATTCCAGTGTTTCGAATGCCAAAAGAAGAGTATCGCAAAATGGTTTTGCAATGGCAGGCTCTGTGTAAAATAAAACCGAAAGAAATTATTATTACGTGGGATGGAAAGTGTGTGACAGTTGAGGGAAGAAATTAAAAAGAAGGATTAATGAATGAATGTTTTATTTAAAATATTAGCAGTTGTTTTTTGTTTGTTTTCAACACATATAAAATCAAATCTTGTGTATGTTGATTTTGATGAATCAATGCAGACAAAAAAATATGCCAAGATTCTTCAGTCGCATACCACAGAAAAAGAAGTTGGTATTTCTAGTTTTGTTTTACTTCGTTTTTTTAGAGAACTGTACGAAAAAAATAGTTTTTTGAAACTTGTTCCATCATCTTTACCAAAAATTCCAAAAATTATTCACCAAATATGGATAGGAGACAAAGTTCCTGAAAAATTTATGGTGTTTCAAAAAGAATGGATAAAGAAGCATCCTGATTGGGAATATATGTTTTGGACGCAAGATGATATTGCTGATTTTGGGTTTTATAATTATGAACTTATTAAAGAATCGAGAAACCCAGGTGAAATTTCTGATATTATGCGGTACGAAATTTTAAATAAATATGGTGGGGTTTATATTGATTTTGATTTTGAGTGTTTACAGCCTTTGGATGAGCTAAATTGTTTGTATGATTTGTATGTTGGAGTGCAACCTCTTGATTGTGGCTTTTTGCAGCTTGGTATTGGTTTAATTGGTTCTATACCAGGGCATCCTATTTTGCAGCATGCAATAAAAAATATGAAAAAATCATGGAATCTTCCAGAAAATAAAAAAAATCCTCCAAAAAGAACTGGCCCAATTTATTTTACACGTTCATTTTATTCTCAAGCAGGAGTTTGCGGAACCATTGATGTAGCACTTCCTGTTCATTATTTATATCCACTTGGATGTAAAGAGTTTGATCTTTATTATGATATGTGGGAAAAACAAGGTGTTTTTGGCGTTCATCATTGGGCAAGTAGTTGGTTACTTCCAAAATTTCGTAGAAAACAGTTTAGGAATCTGAGTTAGGTTTTTTTTGAGGTGGAAATTTATTAGTTTGTTCTTCGATAACCTCAAGACTTGCTTGGTCCGATTCGCGTTTATGTTTTTTGCTTTCTTTATTTTGGTTATTACCAAAACCAAGAAAAGATTTCATACAACAACCAAGAAGCTTTTCTGTTATTTTTTTCATTCCATATAGCTGTGCTGGTGAAGTTATAGCAAGAGTTGCTAAAAAGAAAAAATAATATTTGTTTTTCATATGATGCTCCTCAAGAAAGTTCTTTCTTTGAATTTTTTTGAGGGTATCATCGTTTTATTTTTTTAGCGATATTTATAATTAAATTTTACTCTTTTAATGTAATTATTTCTTTTAGTATGTGATTTTTTAGAGCAACAGTTTGAAGTTCTTTATCTGCTGCACGGTAGTCTATTTTAAGCCTTTGATAAGGATTGAAGCCTATTTCTTGTTGTTTCTTATCTCTTTTTTCTTTATCACGTGAATAATTTATCATTCGGTTTTCTTTTTGTTTTATTGTGAGATGATGTTTTTTTCTGAGGGGAATAATCGATTTTATTTTATGTTGTTTGTTGTAAGAAATTTTTCTTTTTTGTGGAAAAGCTTTTGTAGTAATAGTCTTAGAATAAAATGAAAATTGTTGTTGGCTAAGAGTAGGTTTAAAAAGTTTCTTATATTTTATTTGATTATAGAAGTGTTTAAGATTAATATTGTTAATTTTTTTTTGTGTTGCATTGAAGATTGTACGTAAAAAAAAAGCATTTTTATCTCTTTTTTTGTTTTGGTGCCATTTTTTTTTAAAATAATTATATTTTGTTGTTATTTGTTTGTTTTTTAATATCAGAGCAATAGTTTTAGGTTTTTCTTTTATGCAATTTATAGAGCAGCAATCAAGCATCCCAGATAATTTAGAGGCTTGAAGTAAGATTAGAATGAAAAGAGTATAAAATTTAATATATGCGTTTTTCATATTGATGCAATCTGGATTTTTTTAACATTTTAAATATTTGCTGCCCTAGTTTGTTTTCTATTTTTAATTGTACATTTTTCTTTTTATTTTGGTCAAGGATTAAGTTTTTTTATAAAAGTTCTTTTTTATGATTTTCTTGACGCAAATGACTCATATGCTAGGGTTTGCTTAGCATTTTTATTGTTACTAAAAAAGGAGTAATAGTGCGTTTTTTATTGCATCAATCCAAAAATTTTTTAGGCGTTTTATTGTTAGGTTTTGGTACTATTTTTTTGTTGGTTCATTCTGTTGGTATTCGTTCAGTTGATCATCGAGATGTAAAACAATTTCAGGAGTTAGCTCATAAGTATTATGTTGATTTTGATAGCTCTATGAAGGTTGATGAGTATAAAACAGTTGCTAATGGCCGGTCAAAAAATATTTTGAATGTCTTTAAAGCTTTGTACAATAAAAATAATTTTTCTCAGGTTGCATTACAAAAAGATCTTCGTATTCCAAAGTTGTTTCATTATATTTGGCTTGGAATAAAGTTGCCCGATAAATATCGTCCATTTTTACAGTCGTGGATAGATAAACACCCAGATTGGACCTTTATTTTTTGGGTTGATAATCCGCAAAATTATGATTTAGGCACGGTTATTAAAGGAGCTGATTTTAATAAGGTGAAAGAATTGCTTTCGTCTTCACATGCAAAAGGTTCACGATTTGTTGTTGATGTAAAAAATCTTTCTTTTGATAATCGTATTTATTTTGATGAAGCAAGAAATTATGGAGAGCGTTCTGATATTTTAAAATGGGAGGCTGTTTATAGGTTTGGGGGTACATATCTGGATGTTGACTTTGAGTGCTTTAGGCCTTTTGATATGTTGCATTATATGTATGATTTTTATACAGGAATTCAACCATTAGATACAAAAATTGCACAGCTTGGTGCCGCTTTATATGGTGCTATCCCAAAACATCCAATTTTAAAAGATTGTGTTGAAACAATTCCTCAAGACCGAAAATTTGGTCAAATTGTTGTCAAAACAGGTCCAATACATTTTACAAAATCATTTTTGAAACTTGCGGGTAAAACGGGGCATGTCGATGTTGCGTTTCCAGCAAGTTATTTTTATCCATGTGATTATGCTCAAGCAGGAAAGCCGTATGTTACGTGGTTGCGTCCAGAGTCTTTTGCAGTACATCATTGGGCTGGAAGTTGGTTAAAAAAAGAAGGTTGGGCAAGATCATAATTATTTTTCTAAAGGAGAGTATGAAGAAAAAAATATTATCACTTATTTTTGGGTTACAGATTTTTTATGGTTGTTGCTGTGTTGCACATATGGAAAAGCAAGAACAAAAACGGTTTGTTTTTATTGTGCCTTCGTACAAAAACATAAAGTGGTACAAAAAAAATATTGATTCAATGATAATGCAAGATAATACCTACAGTAATTGGAGAGCTATTTATATTGATGATTGTTCTCCTGATGGAACTGGTCCTGCTGTTGCGCAGTATGTTAAAGAGTGTGGCTATGAGCATAAAATTACCGTTATTCAAAATAGTGTTCGTGTTGGAGCGCTAGAAAATCTTTATAATGCAATTCATTCCTGCGATGATGATGAAATTGTTTGCACACTCGATGGTGATGATTGGGCTTCAATAGATTCAGTGTTTCCTCTTTTAAATAGTTTTTATTCAGATGAAGATGTTTGGTTAGTGTATGGACAGTACCGTGAATATCCATCTGGAACAATTGGGTTATGTCGCGAAATTCCAAATCGATTTATTTATGCAAATGCATTTCGTCATTTTCCGTGGGTTACCTCTCATATGCGTACATTTTATGCATGGCTTTTTAAAAGAATAAAAAAAGAAGATCTCATGTATGAAGGTAAATTTTTTTCTATGACATGGGATTTGGCAATAATGTTTCCTATGTTGGAAATGGCAGGTGAGCGAATTAGATTTAATCCCACTGTTGTGTATGAATACAATCTAGATAATCCACTTAACGACTGGAAACAAGATTTAGATTTGATGTTAAAACTTAATAAATATATTAGACATATGCCAAAGTATAGTCGCCTTGATCGGGTTGGTATGTATTCATTTTCAATGTAAAAATAAAGGAAAAAATGTTTAAAAATATAAAAAATTTTTTTTTGTGTTTGTTGTTTTTGCCGATTTTAGCATTCGCTCAACAAGAAAAAAAAGCAGATTTGGTTGCATATTCTTTTGATAGACCTTTGCAGTTGTATGCATTTTTAGAGTCACTTGATTATTATGTGACTGGCTTGGGAGATGTGATTGTTATTTATCGTTCTTCAAATGATGAATTTGAAAAAGCATATACAGAAATTAAAGAATTTTTTCCTTCGATTGTTTTTTGGAAACAGGGAAGTAATCCAGCTGCGGATTTTAAACCATTAACACTTAAAGCTACTTTTGATTCTCCTCATGATTATATTTTGTTTGGTGTTGATGACACGGTTGTAAAAGATTTTATAGATGTTTCGGAAAGTATCGAGCAGTTGGAAAAATATAATGCTTATGGTTTTTATTTTAGGCAGGGTTTGCATTTGACCAAAAGTTATACAGGCAATTGCATGCAACCTTTACCTCCTTATAAAACATTAGAAGAAGATCTTTATTCATGGCATTTTAATGAGGGTAAATGCAATTGGCATTATCCGAATAGCGTTGATATGACTTTATATAGAAAAAAAGATATAGAAGGCGTTTTGCGTAAACTTAAGTATAAAGCACCAAATACATTTGAAGGTTCTTGGGCTTTAACAGCGCTACATACTGTAATGCATAAAACAGGATTGTGTACGAAAATATCAAAAGTTATTAATTTGCCGATTAATAAAGTTCAAACAGAAAATAGCAATAGACACATGAATTCATATGATACTTATGAATTGCTTTCGATGTTTAACAATGATTTAAAGATGGATATTCTTCCGTTATTTAGAGTGAAAAATGAGTCTGGTCACTGTGAGTACCTTTTAACATTCGTGAAAAAATGAAAAAAAATTCGATTTTATTATGTTTTTTAACAGTTTTATTTTGTTTTCGTTTGCATGCAAGTAAAGCAGATTTGGTTGCATATTCTTTTGATAGGCCGTTGCAGTTGTATGCATTTTTAGAATCACTTGAATATTATGTTACTGGATTGGGTGATGTGATTGTTATTTATCGTTCTTCGAATGATGAATTTGAAAAAGCATATACAGAAATTAAAGAGTCTTTTCCTTCGGTTGATTTTTGGAAACAGGGACGTAATCCTAGGGCAGATTTTAAGCCATTGACTCTTCGTGCGGCGTTTGATTCTCCACATGATTATATTTTATTTGGGGTTGATGACGCTTTAGTTAAAGATTTTATTGATATTTCTGAATGTATTGAGCAATTAGAAAAGTACAAAGCATATGGAGTTTATTTTAGACAAGGTTTGCATTTAACGTGGTGTTACACCAGGAACGAAGCACAGCCATTACCTCCTTACAAAAAATTAGAAGACAATCTTTATTCTTGGTGTTTTAAGGATGGTCAATGTGATTGGAAGTATCCGCATAGTTTAGATATGGTATTGTACCGAAAAAAAGACATAG
>DAOVGZ010000104.1 GCA_030672115.1 bacterium
TCGATAGGTGAACAAGATTTGTTTTGTATCAAAACATCCGCAAAAAGAAAGATGTCCAAATGTATTGCATGCAGGAATACGTTCAAGCTCTGTTAAGGTCATATCAGTAAAAAGGTTAAGATTTTTGCCTGGAACTCCTTTTGAAAGCAGATGCATATTGTGTGTTCCATAAATATCGAGTAAGTTTTTGGTGCATCCGTCACAACTTTTGCTGTTTTTTGTTGACCCTCCAAAAAAGGTTATATCAAAGGTTGAAAGATATTTTTTTTCAAATCGAGGTTCAGGCCAAAGGGGGTTTGTGGAATAAAAGTGGACGCGATCGTAGGCTAAAGAGGGGACAGAAAGAATTATTGTAAGGGTTAGCGTAAGTGATAGTTTGATCAGGTGGGGTTTGTTCATACTTGTTCCTTTTTTAGTTTTTGTTGCTCATAATTCTTAATTAGATATAAAAAAATACGCAGCAAAAAGAAAGAAAAATCTGTTATACTAGTAATTGTGGGTGGTTATTCATCTGGATAAAAAGATACAAATGTATTAGGGGGATCATGAATAAAGATCATAAAAAAACAGAAAATATAGCGCAAGAACAAGTTGATAAAACGCAAGAAGAACAGCTTGTTGCATGTGTTAAAGAATTGGATGTTTGGAAAGGAAAGTTTTTACGAGTTACTGCTGATTTGCAAAACTTTAAAAAGCGCATGGAAAAAGAACGTGTGCAATGGATGCAGATTGCACAAAGTCAGATTGTAAACGATTTGTTGGCAATTATAGATGATTTTGAAAGAGCATCTGAGCAAAAAGAAAAACAAGAACTTGCTCCAGAAACAGAAGAACTTTTCTCTGGTTTTGCAATGATCGGCAAAGCTTTAGAAAAAGTTTTGTTAGGACATGGACTAAAAGAGATCTCAGATGTTGAAAATTTTGATCCAGAGCTGCACGAAGCAATTGCTCAGATTCCATCAGAAGATTGTGAGTCCGGACAAATTGTTCAAGTTTTGCAAAAAGGTTATAGATTTAAAGAGCAAGTGATTCGTCCTGCAAAAGTAACAGTTGCAAAATAATTTATAAAAACCAAGCATAAAAAAGCCCCGCAAAAACGCGGGGCTTTTTTATGCTTGGTTTTTATAACGCTATAGTTTTATTGACATATGTTTGTATGTTGATAACTTCATGCTCGTTCGTTAAAAAAATCATGATTTTTTGTTAAAGATTTTTACAGATAAAAAAGGAAGTCTTATATGAAACGCATAGCAATTTATTGCATACTTTTTTTTGTACAGTCATCTGCTATGGATGTTACAAAAGAAAATATCATTTCATCGAGCATTGAGTTATTACAAAAACGTGAAATGTCCAATAAGCAAATTCTCAGTCTCATGTCCGTCATATGTTCCCAAGGAGAAAGTATTGGCATATTTGAACCGCTCCCACTTATTTTAGGCACATTTGCTGAGTGCTTTAAATATAACGCTATATGTGGCCCTCAACTTTATAATAAAAATACCTATCCCGAAAAACTTAAAGATAAGACAAGAAGTGAATCTTTTTTTCTCATTGAAATTGAAAAAACTTCTGTAATAAAAAAAATATTTGATATAGGAAAACTTAATACACTAGCTAAAGGCGATGTATATATGAAAAAAAACGATTTCGATTGTTTTCCTGTACATAATCTTTCTGTAAAAAAAATATGGGAGGCTATTTATATAACAAAGCCTGTTCAAGTGAAAATAGGATCAACAATAAATTTTTTTTCAGTGAGCGGAATTGAAATTAATAAAAAACAAGAATCAATAAAAAAATTATTTTCCACAACAATACAAACGGGAAAAGTTTCGAAAGATGAGCTAGAAGTATTGAAATCTAAGCTTAATTCTTGGAAAAAAGAAACCACATTTTACTTAAAAGAACTTGAAAACGAAAAATATTGTGAAAAAATACACAAGGTTCTCAAAAAAGCTTGGGATAATAACGAATTTTTGTTTGAACCTGATTATAAAAAAAGAAA
>DAOVGZ010000026.1 GCA_030672115.1 bacterium
ACTTGCAAACTTAGTTAAATGTCTATCTCTTTTTTTACTATTCTTATTGTTTTTATCATCCAAATAACCTCCCATTTCACGTCCAGCAGAGTATGCAACACCAGAAGACACAAGAGAAAAAATTCCTGTAATTTCATCTTCTGTTGATAATACATTCGTACCAATACCAGCAAACATTGTTACTAAAGAACCAACCTTATACGGCTTCGTTTTACTTGTATGAGCTACAGAAGAGCCAACAATAGTCATATTAGTACCTATCAATCGACCAAACAAGCCAGCATAAGAATTAGATACTCCAATAAGTGCTACAAAAGGAATAATCAATAACTTTAAATATAATTTTTTTATAATTTTCATAAAAACCCCCTTTTTTCATCAAAACTACGATCATTTGGAGACTTTCCCCATTTTTATAAGTTTACTAAAGTCTTTAACTTTGCACAAAAGCCCCCATAAAAGGTCGACCTAGAAGGCGTTTAAGGTTTTTTAATGATTTTAGACAAAATAAAAGGGCCGGCTGCAAAATCTGCAGCCGGCCCTTTTATTTGTTAATTTTTAAATATCACTGAACTTTTTGCTTTTTTGCTCAACAAGCACATTATTTTTGAAGGTAAATTCTCTTACATTCGGATCATCTTCATTTTCTACTGGTTCATTTGAATCATCTAAAACAAAATGATTAACTAATTCCGAAAAAAAGAATCCTAAAACTACAGGCATCAACGACAACAATCCTGCAACTTTGTTTTCATCCTTTTCATCAGCATTATTGCAAGCAAGAGCATAAGCAACCCCCAAGGATATTAAAGGATTCCATATTTTCGCCACAGTCAAAATTTCATAGACTCTAAATTTATTGTAATTTTCAGTCTGTTTTGGGCTATTCCAAAGTTTTTTTTGAGCCTTGTAATTTTGTGCAATGGCAGAAGCAAGAGTAATTCCCAGCCCAGCCAAGCAACCAGGATTAAGACTGTCAACACAATTTTTATAGACTAAATAATGCCCTGCAGCTTGCGCTGTAGCATGCATCGCGGCGTAAGAAACTTTTTTTTTCATTCCAAAAGCAAAGTTGGGACTAAAAAGCATTCCCAAAAGAACTATTGCGCAAAAAATACTGTTTTTTTTCTTAATTTTCATAACAACTCCAATTTTTTCAATATAACCTTCAAATGGTTCTATTTTTAAAAATCACCTTATGTTCTTTAATCAAAGTAACAAAATGCACTTGACCTGACAACAGCCCCTAGCCCCAAAAAACCTTTTAATCCAAGGTTTTATTTTATATTTCAATGTAAAAAAGAGGGCCAGCTACATATACTGCAACTAGCCCTTATTATTCTTTATCGCTATAAAATTTTAATTATCGAAAAATAATTCTTCAATCAATTGAACTGATTGTTCAATCAAGTGCTCAACATCTTCAGTTTTTTCAGTAAAATTTTGCAAAACATAGTTACCAACCATCTCTTTGCGCTCTGGACGACCAATACCAAAACGAAGACGTGCAAAATCTTTTCCACAATATTCAATAATAGAACGCAAACCATTATGACCGCGCGCACTGCCACCTGCATGAATTTTTATTTTGCCAAATGGATATTCTAGCTCATCATGTACAACTAAAATATTTTCTGCCTTAATTCCCTGTTTTTGTAAAAAAGGAATAACTTTCCCAGAAAGATTCATAAAAGTTTGCGGCTTTACAAGCAACACTTTATTATCACCAATTCGAATGGTTACCAGATCCATTAATTCTTTTTTTTGCCAAGCACCAATATATTTGTCTGCAAGCATGTCCATAATTAAAAAGCCAATATTATGGCGATTAAAACTATATTTTGGCCCAGGATTACCAAGACCAATAATTGCTAAAATAGGTTCTTTTATCTTTGTTTCCATAGTTTTCTTTTTTTAACCTCAACAATATAGTTACTTTTACTGCAAAAAGGGCCGGACAACGCCGACCCTTTTAATACCGAATATATTATAAAATCAGTTATACTGATACTTTAGATGAATCTTTTGATGCAACGGCTGTTGTGCCTTTTGATTTTGCAACAAAGTTTTTATTCATTCCTTCAATAACATCCATGGTACAATTTGCTTTTTCAGAAGAAAACACAACGCCTCCTGGACCAAATACAAGATCAATTTCGTTTGTTTTTGCATATTTAGCAACCGCATCATTATGCTCACGCAACAAACGTTCTTGTACACTCTGCATAGTGATCTTCATATCTTCATCACTTTCTTGCAGTTTTGATTTATATTCACGTTCCATTTTTACTAATTTTTTTTGCTCTCTTTCTTTACCAGACTCAGACAATGTTGATGCTTTTGCCTGAAAATCTTTTGCTGCTACGGTAAACTGTTGCTCCATTTCTTTTATTTCTTTAGTAAGCTCCATACGTTTTGAATCTAACTCTTTTGCAACTTCTTTTCCTTCATCAGACGTACGAATTGCGGCAAAAGAATCAACATAACGAATTGTTAAATCAAAATTTACTTCATTATTTTTGGTATCTTTCGCACTATCTGCTGCTACCAAATTTGCTCCAGAAAAAACAACCACTCCAACAGTTAATAATGCAATTTTTCTTATATTTTTCATAAAATTCCCATAATTATATACCATTAAACTTACAACAAAAAAGAACATTGTATGAATTTATCTCCATTGCCAAAAAAGTCAATCGGACGTTGTTTTGAAAATCATTTGCTCCCGTTGATCATATACAAATTGATGAATCTTATATTCCTTTTTTCTTTTTTTTATACCAAAAAACTTTTTTATGCCATCCAACACAATTGACATTCCACCAATGGTAATAAATGCGCCAGAAAGAAAAAAAGTCGCGGCACAAAACTTAGAAAAATCAGATCCATCATTCATTGCACGACTATAAAAAAAAGTTCCCGGAAGCAAAAAAAACGCCGCACCAGCTACAGTCAAAAAAGAACCACAACCAACACCAACGCCACCATCACATAACCGTCCAACAATACATTCGCTACGAACAGACATTGATGCACTTAAACAAGTAAAGGCAAACAATGCTGCACAATATGTTTTTTTCTTTTTTGTGCACATAAAATCTCCTTTTTTGTCTCTTTATTTTTTTTTACTACTTCATTCTTGTTTGGACAGCCTTTTTTTTTATTTTCTACCCATAAAGCAATACCTGTAATAAATAAAACCGAAAAAAATGTATAACCACCAACTGAAATTTTATTTGCTACATTACGAGAAACCTGGTCTATTAACCAAGATTTTCCTGAACGGTTTCTTTGTTTCAATCTAGCTTTAAACACTCTTTGCAAAATAAAAGAAAGAACACCTCCCGTAACACCTGCAGCTGTTAATACTTTTCCTGCATCCCTGTAATCAAGATTGAAACATTCTATTTTTTGAGAAAAAAACAGTGTAGATAAAAAAAATACAAATATATAAAGGCGATTATTTTTATTCATGATTGTGCATTCCAACTGCTATGAAAATTAATTTACATTTTTTATTTTTTTAACAACATTTACCATTTTTTGCTTTTTTACAGATGCTCTACCAGCAATAAAAGAACTTAAAAAACCAACACTATGAAATCCTATAGCTATAGCCATATAATTAAACACTGTTAAAGCCTCATCATTTATATTTCCAGATTTAAACCAACTAACAATATTCAATAAAGAATCACTTTGTTTATCTATGCTGGGTACTTCTTCCATAAAAAGATTTATTTCACTTTCATCTAAAGACTTTAAGACAATACCCCTTCCTAAATGAATTGTAGCTATAGATGTAAAAAGCCCACCAGCAAAATGACTTGCCGCTGAAATTCCAGAAAAAAATAAACTTTTACCCCATCCAGCTTGCACAAAGTTGCTACTCAACAATAAAAATCCAAATAAAATTGATACATACGTTTTTTTCATAAAATCATCCTTGATGCTTAATAAAAATTAATTTACATTTTTTTTTAAACTTAAAAAATTCTCTTATTCTCTTCATTTTTTTTGTTTTTAATTTTTTTGATACATCACACTTCTCAGCAACATTTTTAGGCTTTAATTTTGTGTTTTTTTCTTGATAGATTGATTTTTTTATATTTTTTGCAAAATATGCACTCGAAACTACTCCGATAACAAAACAAGGAATTCCTGTAATAATTTTTTTCAGCTTAAAAATATTTTTTTTCGGCGTTAATTCGTATAAAGCCCAAATTGAAGTTACTACACCAACAGTCAAACCAAAAACATCGACTTTATCAACACACCTGCTGGGCGCCGCAAATAAACAAGAAAAAGCAACTACACAAAAACCTTTTTTTAATCCAGAAACATTCTTCATACCACTCCTTTTTACGTGTTATAAATATTTATAAAAAATTATATTAAATTTTATACTTCAATTTTTTTCGCTAAATCCTGATTATAGGTAACAGCGTTATTGTTTTGACATGTGTCAGAAACATATTTCATATCACGACAGTCACAACTACTATTATTATTTTCTAACGATTCTATAGATTTACATAAATTTTTATTTTCTTCATTTAGCTCTTTATTTTTATTTTTTAATTTTTTATTTTCACATGACTGACAATTTTCAGAAAAAATTCCAAATGTTATTATTGTTTTTCCTGCAACCATTAATGGCCAAAAAAATAACTGGAAACAGAACTCACCTTTTTATAAAACTTTGGACTTTGGTACCACAAATATATTTTTTGCTGCAAACGTTTTTGTTTACGTGCTTTTTTTGCGCACAGTTTAGAAACATTCTCAGAAAAAAATGCTCCAACAACAAAAGCAAGCCCCAACGCAACTTTATTTCCATCAAAAGTATTACTTTGCTGTGGAATTAACAAAAAAAGAAATAAAATAGTTTTTAAAAAAAATAATTTGTTTTTCATACAAAAAGTGTACCAAAAAGAGAAAACATTTAAAAAAAATTATTTTTTTGTTTTATGCTTTTTTTTTTCTAAAAACAAACCACTTTCGTATTTCTTCAAAAACTACAATCGATGATGATACCAAAATAACCAATCCCCACTCTTTTAAACTGATAGGAACCGTTTTGAACAATCTTTGCATAAATGCATTATGTAACACAAAAACTTGCAGGCCCAAAACAACCGTCATAGCAAGCAAAAGCCAACGATTAGAAAATAAACCAAGTTCAAATATAGATTTTGTTTCTGAGCGACAATTAAAGGCATTAAACCACTGGAACATTGCCATTGTTACCAAAACCATAGAACGCGCATGCACTATATTTTTGTGACAGTAACTATAAAAAATTAACAAAGAAAAAATAGCCATCGGCAAAGCCATATAAAACATTTTAAAAATAATATTCTTATCAACTAAATGAAAAAGATTGTTGCGAACTGTTTTTTGCAATAACCCTTTCTCTTTTTTTTCAACAGAAATTGCAACATCTAAAAATCCATCGGTCACTAAATTAAGCCACAAAATTTGCACCGCCAGCAAAGGAAGGGGCAATCCTAACAATAACGCAAATAAAATAAGAAGGAGCTCTCCAGTATTGGTTGAAAAGAAATACAAAACAACTCGCCGCAATGTATAAAAAATATATCGTCCATACTCAATAGCGCCGACAATACTAACAAGTGAATCATCCAGCAAAACAATATCTGCAGCTTCTTTTGCCGCCTGGGTGCCAATTTGCCCCATAGCAATACCAAGATCCGCAGCAACTAAAGAAGGAACGTCATTGACTCCATCACCGGTCATGGCAACAATATTCTTTTGTTTTTTTAACTCAGTAACAATTGCTAACTTTTGCTTTGGTGTTACACGCGCAAAAACAGAAGTCTTGTTAACCGCCTGCCTAAAAGCATCTTCAGAAAGTTCATCAATCTCTGAACCAGTAAGAACTTGATCTCCTTTTTTAAAAAGACCAACTTCTTGTGCAACATACAAAGCTGTTTTTTTATGATCACCTGTTGCCATAATAATTCGAACACCAGCTTTTTGTGCTTGAGCAATTGTTTGTGCAACTTCTGGACGAATAGAATCTTGAATTCCTGATAAACCAACAAATGTTAAATCAGAAATTATATCTTTAAACCAAGAGTCATCTTTACTGTCTTCATTCTGCATTGGCATTGTTGCCAAATCAAAAGATTTTGTAGCAATAGCAACAACGCGTAATCCCTCTTGTAAAAGCACCTGCAAATCTTTGTGTATTTCTTTGTTTCCATTAACAACCTTAGCAAGTACACGCTCTGGTGCCCCTGAAACAAAAATAAATCCTTGCTCATCTTTTTTGTAAAACGTTGCATGATATCCACGCTGCGCACTAAAAGGAATCTCGTATATTTTTTTATATTCTTTTTCTAGCGTTGACTTGTATAAACCTAACTTTGCAGCAAACACCGCCATAGAAACTTCAGTTGGACTCCCCTTGATCTCAAAAAGATTCATGTCCGGCACAAAATTAAACTCAGAGCTATTTAAAAGCGCGCAAGCGATACCAAGCGTTTTTAAAATTTTCTCTTCGTCAACGTTTATTTTTTTACCATTATGAGTTATTGAACCGCGCTCAAAATAACCTACACCAGAAACATCAAATTTTTTATCGATCGTAGCAACTTTAGAAATAATCATTTCATTACGTGTTAAAGTTCCCGTTTTGTCGATAATAAGTATGTCTGCACGCCCCAGAGCTTCTACTCCTTGCATTCGTTTTACCAAAACATATTTGCGTGCCATTTTATAAACACCAGAAACCAAAACTAATGTTAAAACAACAGGAAGACCTTCGGGAATAACACAAATGAACAATGCTGTTAATGTTGTGAGCAATTCTTTAAACGGTTTACCTGTTACAAAACCAATAATAAATAAAAAAGTGCACATACCAAGAACTAACCATAATATCCAACTAGAAAGACGAGCCAACTCTTTTTTAAGTGGCATATCAGTATCAATGGCTTGAACAACTTGATGCATTTTTCCAATTTCTGTCTGAGCTCCAACAGCAACAACAATACCAACACCAGAACCAGATAAAATATATGAACCACTAAATAACATATTTTTTTGTTCATGAATCGGCATATTTGCCTGTAGCGCTTGATCTGTTTTATCAACCGACTTTGATTCTCCAGTTAGCAATGCCTCATCAACGCGCAAACCATTCGATTGAAAAATACGAATATCTGCAGGGATTCGTTCACCTTCTTGCAGAATGACAATGTCACCAACAACAATATTTTCTGTTGAAACAAATTGCTTTTTTCCATCACGAAGAACAACTGATGTTGTTTTTGAAAATTTTTTTAAACTTTCTAAAATTGTTTGTGCTCTTCCTTCTTGAATGGTGCCAATAATTGCGTTAAAAAAAAGAACACCCCCAACAACCAAAGCATCAACTTTGTCCTTAACAACAAAAAAAAGAACTGCCGCAGCAGCCAACAAAACATAAATAAGAGGACTTTTAAATTGACGAATAAAAACAAAAAGCCACGACTCTCGTGGCTGCTCTGGCAATCGGTTTGCACCAAACTTTTTTCTGCGTTCTTGCACCTGCTGTAAAGACAAACCTTTTTGTATATGTGATTGTAACTGTTTTATAACCTCAGAAATTTTTTTTTGACTCCAGCTCATTACATCTCCGACAAAGTATTAATTATAATATTTGTCGCAAGCTAACATAGCGAGGAAAAAAGAGAAAAGAAAAACGCGGAACTTTTTTGAGTTTTGTCCCTAAATGGCTTCACCCCACTCCCCTTCAGGCTTTCGTTCAAAAAAATCGCTCCGCGCGAATCTCATTTCAATTAATTTTACTGTACACAACAAAAAAGAGTTGCTTCAATATTTTTGTAATATTCGTCAAAAAATCCCGTAATAAAAATGTTTTTTAACAAATTCCATACAGTTCACATAACAAATTTGTACAAAAAAAAAGGCTCCACTTTTATGCAGAGCCTTTTTTAATAGAAAAAATCTATTTTTTTTCTATTAATTTTTCTTTTGTTAATGATGTTTTTTTATCTTCAATCTTGATTTCTTTTTTTTCTTGCAAATTAACAAGAGCCTTATCTAACTCTTTATCAAAAGAATTATCTTTTTCTGAAACAATAAGAGCCTTTTTTTCAATATCATCCAACGAAATATCGGAATATTTTTCTGTAACTAAATTAAGAAGACTTAAAGCTTTTTTGTCTTGCTCTTGAGTAAGAGCTTTTTTCTTACCTAATGCAAAAGCTTTTACTAAAACATCAACCGATTGCTTCTTTTTCATTTCATCAGAAAGTTTTCCTGCCTGCGCACCAAAAACAAACACAGCAAAAACACCCGCCAAAATCAAACTTTTCTTATTCATAGAAAATCCCCTAGAATTTTGCCTATTGTTGTTAATGAGACCATCTCAAAAAGTTCAAGAGGCTGTTTATGTTTTTTGCAAAATACTCTAGCAGTATAAATAAAAAGGAACATTTTGACTAAAATTAAATTAAATTAAAAAAAGGCTCCGCGATAAAGCGAAGCCCTTTTTAACAGAAAAAATCTATTTTTTTAGTTTTTCTTTCTTGTCTTTATCCAAAGCATCAACAAGAATATCTGCTCCATTTTCAATTAAACCAGAAACACCATCTTTTATAAGTTCTTTTACGTTCTCTTTATCTGCAAATTGTTCAACAAGATTTTCTACATTTTCTTTTGATTCTTTAGAAATAAAAAGAACTTGCTCTAATAATTTTATAACTAAATCAAAAATATTTTTCTGACTTTTTCCTTTTTTTACAACTGTTTTAGCTGCTTTAGCACGAATAAGCTTAATTATTGTTTCTTCTTTTTTTGATAACTCCATCTTTAATCCTGCTTGCATAAGACCAGCAAACAAAAATGATCCACAAAATGCTGCTACCAATATTCCTTTTTTGTTCATAAAAAACTCCTTTTTTATTCTTATATTTTTGCCAGAACCGACCAACAAAAAACAAAAATAGTAACTTCTTATTTGCCATCCCGCGGAATCTTAACGAAAAACCTTCTTAAAATCAAGCAAGAAAAACCATTTTTTTTGTACTATACTAAAAATGGTTTTATACAAAGGTTTTTTTAAGGAATACATATCATGTTTGGATTTATAAAAAATAAACTCAAAAAAATTTACGACACATTTACCACAAAAGTTCATGCTCTTTTTTCCAAAACAACAGTTGATCCAGAAACACTAAAAGAACTAGAAACTATTTTAATTGGTGCTGACGTTGGCGTAAAAACAACACGAACAATTATCACAAATCTCAAAAAAAAATATGAACAAGGACAAATAGCAAAAGGAAGCGATTTAAAAAACGCCTTGGAACAAGAACTACATAACCTGCTCTCAGCACAACCATTTGAACAAAAAAGTAATATTTTTTTACTCGTGGGCATTAACGGCAGCGGAAAAACAACATTTGCTGCAAAACTTGCAAGCAAATTACAATCCGAAGGCAAAAAAGTTTTACTCGTTGCGGCCGATACCTTTCGCGCAGCAGCAGTTGAGCAACTGACAACCTGGGCAAAAAAACTAAATATCGCTATTGAATCTGGAACACAAGGGCAAGACCCTGCTTCAGTTGTCTTTAAAGCATGCGAAACATTTAAACAAAAGCAATTTGACGCATTAATTATCGACACCGCAGGACGATTGCAGACAAAAACTAACTTAATGAAAGAACTAGAAAAAATAAAACGAATTATCAGCAAACAATTACCAGAAAATACAATTAATACGCTCTTAACAGTTGATTCTATGCTCGGACAAAATTCACTAGAACAAGCACGTATTTTTAATCAAAGCACCGATCTTTCTGGCATAATTTTAACCAAAATGGACGGTACGGCAAAAGGTGGTATCGTTTTTGCCATTGTTCAAGAACTCAATATCCCGGTCGCTTATATTTCTTTTGGTGAGCAAACTGATCAGTTTAAAAACTTTGCCCCACAAGAATATGTGCAACAACTATTAGAAGAGTAAAATTAAAATATACAAATAAAGAGGCGGCTTTGAGTAATTAATACCCAAAGCCGCCTCTTTTTTATTTAAAACTAATTAAACTTGAGATCCAGTATTTTTCTTTGCAACTTTTTGAATGATATCGTTGGTAAAAGTACCGAATACATCTTTATTGTTACCATTTGTTAATGATAATTCATTGTTATTCCCTTTTACTTCATCCACAGGATTGTTATCCAAAAAGCTAGCATTAAGAGAAGTCGCACTATTATCAAGGTCTTTAGCTTCCACCTTCATCTTCCAATCAAGGGGAACAGTTTTTAATGAAGAATTTTTTTCCTGGAGAATTTTAAGAATTCCTGATGACATATGATTTAATTCTTTCTTGATATCTTCTTTATCTTTTTCTAAAGTTACTATTGACGAAAGATTGTTTGCATTTTCAATCTTAATTTTACCTAACTCATAATTTTTTTTATTAATTTTAGAAGTTAATTTGTTTTTCATATTCCATCGACCAAAACAAAAAGCAGTAATACCTGTAAAAAATGTAGCTGAGCCACCTATAATAAATTCTCTTTTATGTTTAATTACATAAGAAGAGACACTTTTTTTAATAGACCTAAAAAATCCCATTCCCATTGCGCCGTTTGCTGAAATTAACAGAGTTAATGCGAGTGCACATGCTGTTTGCCTTTTCATTGAAAAATCCTTTATAAAAAATAAACCTATAAAACTTTTAACTATATGCAATCCTAAAATGCAACAACCTTGTTGTCAATTTTTGTAAATAAAAAAAACATAAAACATACACCCTTTTTTACACGACTAATCTTATAAAAAAATTTGCATATATTTAATTACAAAACAAAAGAGTCGGCTTTGAGAAATTAAAACCCAAAGCCGACTCTTTTTTAAAACTAATTACTAATTAGAATTCGTAACATTTTTCGCAACGGCCTAAATGGTGAAGCTCGAACCGTCGCTATCAACGACGATTTGTAATAAGTCAGTTTTCTTAACCAACATTTTACCCCAACCATCTGGAAATTTTTGCACGCCTAAAATATTAATAATTGTTTTTTTCATATTATTGTATTCTACAGCTGTTTCTTCACTACTCTTCTTTAAAATCTCTAAATCTTTACTGTTTATTTTTTTACCAAGATAAAAAGCAATGCAAAGACTAGCAGTAGCTGCAGCTGCAGCTGAAACTACTGAAATGGTTTTTTTATTTTTTTTATAAAAAGAAGACACTTGGCTTTTAGCAGAATTCAAATAATTCATTCCCATTGCGCCGTTTGCTGAAATTAAAAAAGTTAATGCGAGTGCACATGCTGTTTGCCTTTTCATTGAAAAATCCTTTTGGAAAAAATAAACTATAAAACTTTTAACTATGTGAAATCCTAAGATGCAACAACCTTGTTGTCAATTTTTG
>DAOVGZ010000082.1 GCA_030672115.1 bacterium
AAACTGATTTTTTTCTTTTTTTTTATTGAAATTATTTTGATCTTTTTTATTCATAAGCAAAAAAAAATCCTGCTTTGTAAAAACAGGAGTACCAAAAGAATATTTTAAAGCCATGGCACCAAGATCAATAAACTCTTTTATTTTTTTAACTTTTTTTATATTTTTTTTATCTAAAATCGGTCGCATACAAAAAATCGATTGTGTAAAAAATACAAATAAAAATAGCTTTTTTTTCACAAACAATTCCAATTAAATGCTACTTTCACGATCCCTTTGCGACACCAGATAACCCTGATCCAAGACTAGAAAATAAGTATTTAACATCGTCGTCACCAAATCGTATTCCTGCACCAAAGAATGCATTTGCATTTCTTTTACTAATAAAGTCATCAGCGCCAAACGATAGGTAAAGATTCTTCATAAAGTACATTTTGTTAATCCACTTAAGATGTGGACGACGGTCATCTTTTCTATTCCATCCAGCCATATCAAAAGCTTCTAGACTGGTAACCCAACGGAACTTATCATTGTTAAATGGAATATCAAAATCAATACCTAAACCAGCTGAATTTTCAAATAATCCAAAACGCAACGCTATACGATCAAAAATCTTACCAAATTGTAAACCTACACTAAGTGTATTTCTTTTGAACAATTCTGTTCTTACCCGATAAGTATGTTCAACTTTACGATTAAGGGCGAGAGCATCAGTATTTATAGGATTATTTTCATCATCAAAGTATTTTCTATGTTTTTCTACTCGATGCACATGTCCTTTTTGTGAAGAAACAAGCTGCAAAATATAAAAATGATCATCATTTGGATGAATTCTCATATCAAAGTACCCTTTTGAATCTTCAAATCTATAATTTTCTGCCGGTCGGTACATTCCTTCAAAATGTGAATCAAAGACAATTTGCATGCGGTCTGTTTTTGAGAAATAATTTTTAATTCCTGAAACTGCGATCTTAAGATCTCTATATGTTTCATCTTCATTAATTAACTTACCAAGCAACCCTTTGCCTTCATCAATTTTTTCGGCAATAGAACTTACGCTTCTCAAACCTTCACGCGCTTGAACAGACGCATCATCAACAGCTTCTGCGGTTGATTCAAGTTTTGTAGCTACTCGATTAAAGTCTCGATCAAAAACATCTGATATTCTTGTAATACTATCTTGAAATGTTGGAAGAACATTATCTTCAAGTTTTTGAGACAATCGCTTGATATCTTGACCAACCCCAAGTAAAACATCAATGTTATCTTCATTACGAGTCAAGCTGCGATCAACAATATCGGAAAATGAAGCAATTTTTTGTGATGCACGATCAAGATTTGTAAAAATAGCTTGCAACTGTTCTTTTCCCTGAGAACCACCGACTGCATCTTTAAATGACTCAGTAACATCTTCAACATGTGCTGCTATATTTTTAAATTGCTGCATCAATTCATCAATAGAAACAGGCGCAACACTTGGTTCACTCAAAACTGAGCCTGAGGGTAATGAACTTAATAAAGGATCACCTGGAATTATTTCTAAAAATTTAGGACCTAAAAGACCATCTTGGCGAACAAGCGCATATGCGTTACTGTATAACTTATAGTCACGTCGAACCATAATGTCCGCTCGCGCACGCATTTGGCCATCTGCAACAATATCAAAATCTTCCACCCAGCCAACGTCAACACCAGCAACCTTTACCTTTGCTTTACGTGCAAGACCTGAAAGATCTTTAAAAAACATTGAGTAGCTAGAGTATCGATCCCTGTCGAACCTGAAAGCACCAATTTTAAAGCCCATATAAAGAAAAATACTTAGGGCCACCAAAATAAATAAGCCAACTATAGTTTCCGTTTTGCCACGCAACCTTGTTCCTATCTTATTCAAAGCCAATAAAACTTCTTCGTACGAAATTCGAAGAGCTTGCTACCAGTTGATCCTTTTTCCGATTTTTTTACCCGCTGTACAATAACAAGAAGTTTTTGTGTTACACCACCAACAGTTCCATAGGATAGCACAGAGAAGACTTGAGGTTCAAACTTTGTACTTATCAATGTCTTACCGCCTTCTGAAAAACTTTTAAAATCTACGCCATATAAGGGCTTTAATACTTGCTTCCAACTGTTGGGCCAAGAGTATTTTGCAGTAACTTTTTTCAATAAATCTTGTATTTTTTTTTCTTCAAACTGGCCATCGCTCTTTTTTAAAATTTTCAAACCAAACAAAACTTTCAAAGAATCTGAAAGAAACCAAGGGTCGATTTCCTTTTTGAAAGACCATAAAGTAAAAATGTCATTCAAGTAAATAGTCTTTTTAACTTTTTCATCTTGTCCCTTAACAGCGTCATTTGGCTCATAAAAAAGAGCATCTTTAAAACGCTTAAATCCTTCAATTGTTAAAAGTTCTGTTGGGTCGTATAGTTTATTGTGCCTTTCTTTCAAAAATTTTTCAAATTTACTAAACAAATTTTCACCTCCAAGTTGTTTTTTTATCTTTTTAAACAACTCTTGCATCGCCTTTTTGCAATCACCATTTTTTTGTCCTTCATTGAAAAATTTTTTATGCACAAAATCAAACATTTTATTAATATTAATTTTTCCATCTTCACAACCAACACAAATTTTAATAGAACCAGTTACACCATCATTCTTTTTTTTCAATGAAAATGTTTGCCACTGATTCATTGTAGGTAAAAAGTTTTTAAGAAATTGCCGTGCTTGCTCATCCTCACTTAAAACTTTTTGATTTTTTTGTTTATCTTTAGATTGAAAATCAGATTCATCTTTCTTCTGTGATTGATCCATATTGGCAAGCTGACTTAAAGCAACTTGTACTCCTGAAAATGCTAACTGCTTCGCTTTTTGCCGATCGATCATAACTTTTAAATATTGAACATGAACACGACCTTTATCGGCCATATTAGTTACAAGAAAAATAATCAGAGACATTAACAACAAAGAAAGAACCATCACATAACCAGGCTGAGAAGAATTATTATTCATTATTTCCCCCCTTTTGGTAATGGTTTTTTTATTCCTTTATCTAACTCATCTTTTTTTTTCTTATCCTCTTGCGGTGCAATGTCATCTGCAACAATAGACACAAAAAACTCAAATCTTTTTGATTTTTTTAGATTTGAATCCCACAAAGAAACATTTATTTTTACTC
>DAOVGZ010000043.1 GCA_030672115.1 bacterium
GTGGCCTTTTTTGTTTTTAAAGGATGAAAATTAGCTTCTCGGGGCAATTCTTTTTTTGCGAGCAAGATAGGTTGTTTTTCAGGTTTCTTTTCTTTAGTGCAAGATTTTGTAGCAAGAACAACTGAAACAAGAGATGCAAGAGTGAGGCTTCGTACAATCGCGTTGTATTTATGAAATTTTTTATGCATTTTTTATTTGTTAACCAATTCATAGTAAAATTTAGCTTCTTGTTTTGGGTTTTCTGCAGTAACAATACTTGTGCCAACAACAATGCCGGCAGGTTTAATGTTAATTATATGATCAACGTTTTCACGTTTTATTTTTGCAGAAATAAAAATTGGAAGTTCTGTGTTTCCGTTTACCATTTCCCAATCATCTAAAAAGAGAAGTTCATCTTTTTCGTCATGTGGTCTATGGAAAATAATAGCATCAACACCTAAATTTTTTGCTTCCATAGCAGATTGTCCTGGAGAGGATGCATCAAGGAGGTCAAGCATTACCTTCATGCCCATATTGTGTGCGTTGGTGCATACCGAATGAATAACTTGTTTGCCTGCTCCGGCCATAACGGTTATCCAATCAGCTCCAGCTTCAGCAAAAATAGTGGTGTTAATTTTTGCTCGGTCTGTAATTTTTGAATCAGCTAAAATTGTTTTTTCGGGAAATGCTTTTTTAAATTCTTGAATGGCATGAATTCCGTATTTATTTATCAAGATTGTTCCAACTTCTATGTTGTCACAAAATTTTTCTATTTGATGAGCTTTTGAAAGAGCTTTTTGTAAATCTGTTACATCAAATGATATTTGTAGTTTCATAGGTTTTCCTTTTATTGTATTGATTTCTCAATTTATAAATTTAGTATAGCATTGGTTATTTACTTTGAAAAAAATAGCCATTATTTATTGTTACGATCCAAGTGTTTTTAGTGAATATTGTTTGTCTTTTACGGTGTATTCTTTTTTTGTAAACGCAAAAAAGCGCTTAAGATTAAGTATATATAAGCTACTGTTTAATTTATTTATATTTTTTTTAACATAAATGTCTGGAATAATAAGTTGAGCATCTTGTTCAACTAAGGTAATTCCCTCGGGGACAATAATATCTTTTGGTCGAGCAAAAATAACAATAGTATCGAGTGATATATTGTTATCTACAGGAAGAGTATTTTCTTTTACATGCCAGAATTGTAATCCTGTTTCTTCGTCATTTTTTTGTTTTACCGTATAAAGTTTTGCTGGTACGCCAATTTCAAATTCCCAATGATGGATAGTTTGTTGTCCCATTAAAACAGGATCAATTTTTTCTGTGATTAAAAGTTTTACTTCTTTGTCTTCTTGGCGGCGCGCAAAGGTTACTTGGCCATTGTCATCAGAAATAGCAAGCTGCCCGCTATAAGTACAAAATATTCCACTGGCGACTTTTGTTTCTAATATAGACCGAAGAGTGTATTTTGCTAACTTTTTTGGATTTTGTAATTTTTTTGATTTGTGCTCAATTTTCTCCAAAGAAAGTTTTTTTTGTTTTGTAAAAAGGTGTGGATATGGACGCATAAAAAATGTGACAACATGATCCGCAATTACACTTTGAATTGTCGTTGCTGTAAGTGTAAAAAAAATAATGGCATTTAAGATTTTCATTTTTTGCTCCAGGTTTGATAGTGCGCTTATATTTTTGCGCAACATAGGGTACAATCAAAGACTACGTACACTTATTTTTACCGTAGCATAGTAAGTTTTTGAAAATCCACAGTTTAAAGGGTCGGTTTTGGATGTGAAAGAACAATTTGGAAAAGAGTTCAGTAAAGAGTGGGCTCGTTTTATAAAAAAAGAACAACTTAGTGAAAAACAAACTGAACAGTTCTTGCAATATATGATCATGCTTGATAAAGAACGAAGAAAAATTAATGTAACAACAATCACTGATCCACAAGATGTTGTTGCGTATCATTTTCGTGATTCGTTGCGCTTGAGAGATTTTTTTAATGTAGAAGAACTTAAAACAATTTGTGATATTGGAACGGGTGGCGGGTTTCCTGGTATACCATTAAAAATTTTATTTCCGCATCTCGCTCTTGTTTTAATTGAAGTAAACAACAAAAAAGTTCGTTTTTTGCAAGATGTTATTCAAAAATTAGAGCTTAAAGATTGTGAAATTTCTACGCTTGACTGGAGAACTTTTTTAAGAAAGACGTCTTATAAAATAGATTTGTTTTGTGCTCGCGCTTTATTGCATTCAGAAGAATTGATAAGAATGTTTAAGCCAAGCTGCCCGTATAAAGATGCAGATCTTGTCTATTGGGCTACAAAACTGTGGCGTCCAGAAAAAAAAGTAGAACCTTTTTTTAAGCGAGAATATTATTATACTGTTGGTGATAAACGAAGAAAACTTGTTGCGTTTGGAATAAAAAAATCTACATAAGTAAACTTACAGTTTACTTTCTTTATTTCTTTATTTATACCTTAGGGGTCGAACTTTAAAACCGTTAATGTTCTGTGTATTTTACAGGAGAGGCAACGATGAAAAAGGGATTATGGTCCAGCTACTTTTCAGGAATTCAAGATAATGAGCATGGAGAGAGTTATGGAAAAATTTTTAAATATTTTTTGCCAGAATTTGTAACCGCTCTTGTGCTTTATTCTCTTTTATATTTGTTAGATGCATATTTTATTGCAGATTTAAAATCAACATCAATGTATGCAACTCTTGGTGTTACCAATACACTTTTACATTTCCTTGTGAAAATTGCAGAAGGATTGTCTGTTGGTGCTATTGTTTTGACGGGGCGGCACAATGGTGCACAGCGGTATGAAGAGGCGGGACGCTCGTTTGTTGATGCTTTCTGGGCAACATTTTTGAGTGGAGCTGTTATAGCTTCCTTTCTTTATTTTTGTGCTGACTGGATTTATATATTTTATGGTGTTCCTAAAGACATGGTTTCTATGGGGACATCATTTTTACGTATAAGGGCAATAGGCATATTTTTTATGTTTATGTATTTTGCTTTTATTGGTTTTTTACGGGGGGTGAAAAACACTCGAACTCCAATGAAAATCTTTCTTGTTGGTGCCGTTGTTTTTATCTTTTTTGATTATGCTCTGATTTTTGGAAAGTTTGGTTTTCCTGAAATGCAGTTGAGTGGATCTGCTATGGCTTCTGTTTTGCAATATGCTTTTATGCTTGTTATATCGATTGTTTATATTGTCACTGATAAGCGGTATAGAAAATATGGAATACAACTGTTTTCAGTTTTTTCTAGTGGTTCACAGTTAAAAAGATTAATTCAGCTTAGCTGGCGAATAATGGTTGATAAAGCAACTATTGCGGGTTCGTACATTTGGCTAGGTGCAATGATCGCTCCTATGGGTAAATATGGGTTGGCAACATTTTCTGTTGTTAAAGATTTAGAAAGACTTGCATTGTTGCCTGCAGTTGCTTTTGCTCAAGTTATCACGTTTTTGGTGAGCAATGATTATGACAAAAAAAATTGGATTGGCATTAAAACAAATGTAAAAAAGATAGTGTTTTTGGCATCGATGATTGTATTTGCGATATTAATTGTTTTGAGTTTATGGCCACATTATTTTGTATCTTTTTTTGATAAGAAGGGTGATTTCTCTTGGTTAGCAGCACGGGTTTTGCCTTTACTGAGTGTACTTGTCTTCTTTGATGTGCTACAATTGATACTTGCCGGTGCAATGCGCGGGGCCTCGAATGTAAAGACTGTTATGAAGACGCGCCTTGTGGTTTGTATTGGATATTTTGTACCGGTTTCATATATTTTCTCCGTGGCACCCATCCAAAATCCGGTTCTGAAATTCACTCTGATATATGGTTCTTTTTATGTTGGAAACGCATTAATGAGCTTGGCATATATTAATCGATTTCGAGGACAGGAGTGGAAAAAACAAGCAAATTAGAGAAAGGAATCGATGATAAAAATATCTAAAGAAGAAGTTCTAAAAATAGCAGAAATTTCGCATATTTCTTTGCGTGAAGATGAAATTGAACCAATGATGAAACATTTACAAGATGTTTTATCTTATGCAGAATGTGTTCAAGAAATAGCTGCAGATATTGAAGAACCACTAATTAAAAGCGTCAATGTTTTCCGAGAAGATGTTGCCGTACAAATAAATCCAGAAAAAATTTTGAGTCAAGCGCCTGAACGGGAAGAAAACTACTTTGTGGTTCCGGCTATTATAGAAAACAAATAGGAGCTTGCATGAACTCTTTATCATTCGCAACCATTACTGAATTAAAGGCAAAATTAAATAACCAAGAAATTTATGTAGATGAGTTGCTCGACTTTTTTTTAAAACGATTTCAAGAATATGATTCAAAAATTGATTCTGCGCTTGAAGTGTTTGATAAACAATCTATTTTAGAACAATTTCGTGCGCAAGGAACTCCAATTTCAGGAATTCCAGGATTAATCAAAGATAATATTTGCCAAGAAGGAAGAATTACTTCTTGTGCTTCAAAAATTTTACAAAATTATAAAGCAACTTATGACGCATCTGTGATTAAACGGCTAAAACGTTTTGGTGCTTTACCAATTGGTAGAGCCAACATGGATGAATTTGGGATGGGAAGTTCTACTGAGACATCAGCATTTAAAAAAACAAGAAACCCTTGGAATTTTGAGTGTGTACCTGGTGGTTCTAGTGGTGGATCGGCCGCAGCTGTTGCTGCAGGTTTAGTTCCATGGGCACTAGGATCTGACACTGGTGCTTCAGTTCGTCAGCCAGCTTCATTTTGTGGAGTTGTAGGTTTAAAACCAACCTATGGTCTTGTTCCTCGATATGGTTTAGTTGCTTATGGTTCGTCTCTCGATCAAGTTGGTGTGCTGACTCGTTCTGTTTATGACAGTGCGTTAGTTTTTTCTTCTATCGCTGGTTATGATTTGCATGATTCTTCTAGTTTAAATGCTAGAAAAAAAGATTATACCCAACATATTACAGGAAAACTAAATGAAGGTTTACGTATTGGTGTTGTTGATAATTCACTCACCGCAGATGGTATGGATCCTGAAGTTGTAGCAGCTGTTGAGCAAGCAATAGAAGTTCTTGAAAAATCAGGTGCAAAAATTAAACGAGTTGAGTTGCCGACACTTGAATATAGTGCTGCGGCTTATTTTGTTATTAGTCGTGCTGAAGCAGCTTCTAATTTGGCTCGTTTTGATGGTGTACGTTATGGTATGCGAAATGAAGAAGCTGAAAAATTAACTGCGATGTATCTAAATACTCGTCATGACGGTTTTGGTGATGAAGTTAAAACTCGTATCTTAGTTGGTAATTATGTGCTTTCTGCTGGTCATGCCGGGCAGTTTTATGAAAACGCAAAACGAGTTCAACGTTTAATTCGTTCAGAATTTAAAACAATGTTTAATGATGTTGATCTTCTTATTATGCCAACAGCTCCAGCGGCGGCATTTAAAATTGGTGCGTTTGATACGGATAAGTTGCAAATGGACTTGCAAGATTACTTTACGTGTCCTATGAACTTAGCTGGTATTCCTGCAATTTCTATTCCTTGTGGCATGACAAAAGATAATATGCCAATTGGTTTTCAAATTATTGGACCACACCTTTCAGAAGGGTTAATTTTCCAAACAGCTCATGTTTACGAACAACAAACCCAGTGGCACACAATGCATCCCAAAGGATTTTAAATTTGTAAGATTTTTTAAAAATAAATAAAAAAAAAGAGTCGCAACATCGCGACTCTTTTTTTTTGTCTAAAAAGTTATTTTTTTACTTTAAATTTTTTATCTAATTTTTCCATTCTTTGCGCAATTCCTCCATATTCTAAATCTTGAGTATGAAGCATTGCTGGACCAGAAAAACCTTGTTTTCTCATTTCTTGTGCTTTGTCAGAAACTTTATTTCTTGCATGTTCCCAAAATGGGTGATCAAACGGATCATTTGGTTCTGTTAGTTTTCCTTCATGAATAGAAAATGCTGCACAGGTGACAATTGCACCATCAAAATAAGAGATGCTAGTACCTTGTTTACAGGGCATTAGTGGTCCATAATGGCTTCCGCGAACCATGCCGGGAACATAATGTCCAATACTGTAGGGTGAAATAATTTCTCCGGTAGAAGGGAACTGTTTTTGTACGCGAACCAAGTGGATAGGGTCATCTTTTCCTTTAAGTTTGCCGTCGATATTTTTTAGTTGTACAGCACTTACTGCAACTGCTTGTTCTCTTGTTTTTCTTGACCAAATTGATTGAACAATAAAACGTGAGTTGTCTCGTAAAAGTGCTGCAATATCATATAAATCTTCTGGTGCGTTAAGTTCGATGGTTCGTTGTGCATCGGTATGTTTTATATCAATAATAACAAAGCGAAACCCTTCATCCATAGAGGGGCTGAGCATAAGGCCAGGGCAATGCATTGGATCTGCAAAACTTAAATATAACGGAAGGTTATACGCTCCTGGCTCGGTTTTATCTGCTGCAAAAAATAAAAAAGGCTCGCCTGGTCTTTCTTCAAATTCTAGTTCTGCAACAGCGGGACCCATCCCTTGCACATTGCCAGTAAAAGATTCTTCAAAAATATCTTGGCCAGCGCCGTATAGCCCTTGTTCTTTTGCTTTTTTACTTCCTGCTACCAGGGCATTCCATCCGAGTGAGTGAATCTTTTTATTATTTTTTCCATGAGTATGTGTCATAAGAATTGCAATATCATCACCGGTATGATTGATGAAAAAATCGATAATATCTTTGTTATTGTTTTGTATGTACTTTTTTACAGTAGCTAAAACTTCTTTACTTGGTGTTATATGTCCGCCAATGCTTCCAATATCAGCTTTAATCACGCTAATTGTTGTTTTCATTATTTTTCCTTTTTTACTTCATGAATAAAAAATATGTTGGTTATAGCGTAAAAGTTTGGGAGGAATAATTACAATAAAAAGGAGTATGGCGTTATTCGTAAGTGGTTTTTATATTGATATCACAAAATCCGTATGGCATTCCATTGGTGAATGGCATTTGCATTTGTCGTAAAACACCGTTGATATTTTTCATTATGACTTTTGTTTCTGGTATATCTTTATTGGTTGGGTCGCTTAGTTCATATTTTTTTCCAAGAAGATTAAATAATGTTGTCTTAAGATTTTGTTTTTGTTTTTTTGAAAAGTGACTGAAGTTTTGATTGAAACAGTTTTGTTTTGTAATTTTTCTCATATGTTTTGCCATGTAGCCAATACCTATTTTTTTTTCGCTTTTTGCGTTAATAATATAAGTTATTGCTTTTGGTAGAGGGTATTTATAAGGAATATTATTGCTAAACAAAAGAATTTTATAGTTTTTATAAAATTTTAATGTTGAAAGTTCGTTTTTTAGAGCTTTTTTTTGTTTTTGATAAGTATTAATAATTTTTTTTTGGTTAATAGCACTTGGTTGTTTGTTTGTAATTTTATAATAAGTAATTAAAAATTTAAAAAATGGTTCTCCAGCATAACTGTTGATAATCATTTTACGAATTAAGCAATTGCAAGATTTTTTTTTGGCAATTGTATTGAGTACTGCAAATTTTTGCAAAAGGTGTGTATTTTTATTGCTATCATATTCCCTTGTTAAGGAAATGATTGCAGCATTAATAGTTTTGTTTTTCATTGCGTGTGAAAAAGAAACGAAAAAAATAAGTATTAAAATAAATTGTTTTTTCATTTTTTTCTCCTTTTTTAAAAGATATCCCTTTTAAAGGATAGCTTGAGTATTGGGAGCAGTAAAGAATAAGCAATAAAGAAGCTAGTTTATTGTTTGAATTGCTACGTCATACCATATAGATTTTTGTGTTGCAGGTTGGAATTTATGAAAAGCAACGAGTGGCATATTTTTGATTGAAGTGAGCAATGAGCTGGCTTTTTTTAATTTTTTAATTTCTTTTTTTAGCATTGGTTTTGTTACGTTCGTTATTTTTGAATATTTATCAAAAAGAATCATTTTATCTTCTAACCATAATTGTTTTCTTTTTATTGCTTCAAATAGTTGTAATCGCCCGTTACTAGTAAGATGTTTTGTTGTTCCGGTTAAATTATATGGTCGCATGACTGGCTCATGAAATTGTTCAAGGAATCTAAAAAGCTGAATAAGTATTGGATTATTTGTAAAATTCTTTACTGATTTTTTTTTAGTTTGTTTAAAAGAATGAGGATTAATCTGTTGTATGTAGTTGCGGATTTTTTTATGGATAATGCCTTCTTGATTGATTTTATTATTTTGTATGCATTTACTTTTCATATTTATAAACATTAAGTCAATTTTATTGAGGTTTGATTTTTTA
>DAOVGZ010000052.1 GCA_030672115.1 bacterium
ACCTATAATTAAAAATTTATTCATTTCCACTCCCCCTATCTTTCATATAAAAACAATGTTCTCTATAAAAACCATAGCAGCTTAAAGGGCTAAATATCAAGAATGTTTCTATATGAAAACCAAAGACATATAAAACATCTAGCTTTTCATGAAAATATTGAGAAGCAATTATTTAAAATATTGAGTACGAAGTGAATTGCGATGATAATTAATGGCAAAATGATGCGCATAGTCACGCAAAGAAATTAAAAGCTGTCCTACAGGCTTTTTAACATCTAATACAAATCCATCTGGAAACATTGGACCAAAAACAGTCTCTTGTTTTTTGACAAGGCTAATACACGGAATATCTTTTATAATTTTTTGCACAGCTGACAACTGCCCTTTTCCGCCATCTATTAAAATAAGATCTGGAAAATCAGAAACCGTATCACCCTGTAAAAACTTTTTATATCGACGAGAAACAATTTCTTGTAGTGCTGCATAATCATTTTGTTGAGAAAGGGTTTTTATTTTAAATTTTCTAAATTTATTTTTATCCGGCATTCCATTGGTAAACCGAACACAAGAACCGACAAGAGAACTACTTTGAAAATGAGAAATATCAAAACAATCAATTGTATATATAGGTTTTTTTAAAGATAAAAATTTTTGAAGTTGATCAGCTATATCATTTTTATGTAAATTACGAAATCGTTCTGGCATTGTCTTTTTTTCTATCTCGTGATGATATTTTTTTTCATTGAATTTTGTTTGCAATGTATGCAACACAATGTCGATATTATCAAGATAATTTTTTATATGCATAGCTTTTTCAAAATCCATAGACCGATTATATGATGCAATTTTTTCTTTGATCATAATAATTAATTTTTTATGATTCTTTTTTAATGCGTTTCGAGCAATCTCTAATCGAAAAAGATAACCATCAAAATCAAAATTTTTCTTACAATTGCCTGCGCATAAACCCAAATGATAATCTAAACAACCATTTTCTATTTTTTTATTACAAAGATTAAGCCTAAATGTTTTTACCAAATAGTGATAAACCTTACGAGCCTGCTGTTTGCATAAAAAAGGACCAAAATAAAATCCTTTTTTCTTTTTATTACGAACTAATTCCAATATAGATAAATCAGAATCTTTTACTCGAGTAAAAAGCAGATAAACAAAAGGCTGCCCTTCTTTGAGCAGCACATTAAATTTTGGCTTATGATTACGAACTAATTGAGCTTCAAGCAAAAGAGCTTCGGTTTCATTTTTGGTAACTATATAGTCCAACGAACTATATTCTTGCAATAAAGCCTGCACTTTCCAATCATCATGATTCTTTTGAAAGTACGACTTAACCCTGTTATTGATGTTTTTTGCTTTACCAATATAAATGATTTGATCGGACTTATCCTTAAAAAGATATACCCCCGAGACCTTTGGCAGTATTTTTTGCATCGATTTTCCTCCTTTTTTGAGGATACCATAAATGAAAAAAGGGTACAAAAAACCCTTTAAATAGGATCTATTTTACTATATAATGGAGTTATTATCTAAAAATCTTCAAACTCATAAAACATGAAAAGTTATCATGCACAAAACTCTATTTATTATCATATTACTTTTACTTAGCAATTCTTTATTTTCAATGCAAAAAGGTCAAAAATTAAAAATTTCTCTTTCTGAAACTGAACTTTCAGACAAAACAGTCAACAGAATAATTAAAAAAGCATTAAGAAAAATTCAAAAAAAAAGACATAACAAAAGTAAACAAGAACTAGAAAAGGAAGTAGAAGAAGAAGCTGAAAAACAAATAAAAAAAGAAACAGAAAAAGAAAAAAAGAAACAGAAACAAATAAAGAAAGAAACTCTGGAAATCACTTTAAAGATCAAAATACTCCAAAAAGATATTTATATGGAAATTGATGAATTTTTCAAAACTTAAAAAATCTAAAATATAATTAAATTTACCTAACAATAAAAAAAAACTATAATTCTGTGTGAAACATCATCTCAAAAAAATTTATCTTAAAGGAGTCACATGGTTTTAAAAATAAAAAATTTCTTCACAATTTCCCTTTTTGTTGCAGCAATATGGTTTGGCTGGAAGGCCTACACCTTCTTTTTTGATAATAAAACTCCAGTCATACAACTTTCTGGTCTTAACAATGAAGAATATTACTGCGCTGATGTTCAATGTTTTATTTCTGCAAATAAAAAAGGGGAACTGTCTGTCTATATGGACAAAAAACCTCTTATCAATAAATTTAAAATTAATTCTTCAAACCAAGAACATCCATTTATTATC
Organism: bacterium; assembly: GCA_030672115.1. Taxonomy (GTDB): domain Bacteria; phylum Babelota; class Babeliae; order Babelales; family Vermiphilaceae; genus DAOVGZ01. Next base: position 2,300 of record DAOVGZ010000052.1, read on the forward strand.
CCTACAAAAACCGTATCAAATGGGAAACACGCTATAACTTTATCATTTACCGACAATACGTTTAAAAAAAATAAAACAACCCTCAATAAAGAATTTTATATAGATAATATTCCACTACAAGCAGCCTTTGTTCAACCAGAAACAGACTATAAAGTACTCCAAGGAAGAACGCTTCATATTCAATTTCAAGTGAATAAAAAAATAAAAAAGGCTCAAGCACATGCCCTTTCACACACATATCCATGCTTCCCTGAATCAAAAAATTCTTCTATTTACGAAACATTTATTCCAGTTCCATGCGATGGCACACCTAATGAATATTTATTATCTGTTGATATCACTGATAAAGTTGGAAATAATTTAACTCTCGAAAATAAATTTCAAATAGTTCCCTTTCCATTTAAAAAACAAAAACTTCATGTAAGTTCAAAAAAACTTCAAGAAGAAAAAGAGTTGGGCAAAAACCCTGCACAACTTGAACAAATGTTGAGTGAATTATCTGAAAAATCTCCACAAGAAAAATTATGGCGCGGATCTTTTTGTACTCCAATAGAAATAGCACGAACAACCTGTGATTTTGGAACGGTCAGAACTACACAAGAAAAAGGAAAATACCAACACAAAGCTGTTGATATTATCAATACGCCAAAAACAGTTATATGGGCATCTCAAAATGGAATTATTGCTTTAAAGGATCGATTCGAAAATAGTGGAAAAACTGTCATTATTGATCATGGCTGGGGAGTTATGTCTATGTACTTCCATCTTGATGAATTTGCAGCCATTACAGTTGGTCAAAAAATATTTCAAGGCAATCCAATTGGAACACTGGGAAAAACCGGCTATGCATCAGGATATCATTTACATTGGGAGCTTCGTTTGAATAATGTAGCTGTTGACCCAATGCAATGGACAAAAACTAATTTTTAATATGCTCTTAAAAAAAGGAGAGTTATATCATGAAGCCCGTAAAAAAAAATGTCATTCAAAAAAATCATACAATCATTTTATCTATAGTTATTGGAGTTTTGTGTTTTTTGAGCTTTTCTTATTATTTTAAAAATAAAAATGCAATAACCAATTATAAAAATGAGATTATCAATCTTGAGAAAAAGCAAAAAATAGTAGCTCTAACAAGAAAAGAAAATAAAAAAATAAAGCAGTCTATAAAAAAGCTACAGATCCAATTAAAAGAATTACCCGAACATCTAATTTACCAAGATACATGCTACTCAAAACAACAATTATCCCTGATTACTCATTATGCACATACAATCGGGCTGTGTATTAATTCATGTATCGTAGAAAAATTAAAAAATAAAAAATGGTTTAACAAGCAAAATGTCATTTATGATTTAACTGGGACTTTAGCACAAATTAATCAATTTATTAAAAAAATACAGAGCAAAAAACAATCTCTAAAGTGCAAAAATTTCGATTTTAATCAAACAGAAAAAAATAAATCAAATCTTAAATGCACACTGCAGCTTATTTCTTTTAAAGAAAAAAAGCCCTCCAACTTTGAAAAAAGCTGAAGGGTTAGGGGGGTGAACAATACATAGAAGCATTGTTCATTTAGGGACATTTTAATTCATAACTAAATAAAATTATTAAATTCTGTAGAGATCCTAGCAGGACAATTTATTATTGTCAAGTCATGGATATCTAATAAGAGACGCTGAATCTCGCCTATGTAAAATCGGATATTAAGAGAAAAGAATTGACGAGTAAAGTAATAGATAATAGAGCCAAAACCTTTAATGAGCTAAGAAGGAATTGTAGTAAACCTTAACACTCTTATCTATTACCCCCTCTGTCAAGCAGTGCTTCTAACCATACATTCCCAAATAAATTAGGAGGAATGCGATCTAACCATGAAGCATTATCAATTCTGCTATATTTCAATAAAAAAACAACAAATTCAGTATAGCACAAAAATGCAACAACATGGAAATGCCTTTTTTTAGGCTTTTTTTAGATAAACCAATTGCTTTTGTTGCAAAACAACAGAAAAGCAACACTTTTTCGATTTTAAACAATAAGCTATGAAAAGATTTGACTGTAAGGTTTTTTAAGAACTTCTGCCTTTTTGCTTAATATCTCTATAAAACAAAAAGCATCAATAAAGTTAACCGATTTTTATACTTTTATAAAAAAATTCATTTTATTTAAACTTTTTTAGTTATTCCTATCACCCAAATAACTAAAAAAATAAAACCTATTATAAAGAGTGTCAAAAATCCAATAACTCCACTCATAAATAGAAAGGAACTTACAAAAAGAATTATAGAAAGAATAAAAATATAAAATAAAATAAAATTTTTACTCCATCCCTTTTTTTGCAAATAAATAGAAAAATGATCGGGACTGGCTTGATAAAAAGGAATTTTTTTATACGTTCTGACTAAAATAAGCGTTGCTACTTCAAGTAAAGGTATTGCTAATATTATTACTGGGGCAATATATCCATACCAATTATAGCGTCCCCAATTTATCATAAAAGGTATTGTTGCCAAAAGACCTCCTATAAATAAAGAACCTGTATCACCTAAATAAATAGTAGCTTGAGGTTTATTGTAATAAAAAAAAGCTAACAAAGACCCCAAAAATGCACACAGAACGATAGCAACTACTGGCTGTTGAACATAAAGAGCAATAATAAGAAAAGAAAAAGCAGCACAACTTGCTATTGTTGTTGCCAACCCATCCATTACATCTACCAGATTAAAAGCATTAACAACTGTTAATATCCAGAAAAATGAAATCGGTATTGCCCAATAATTATGAAAAAAATGTGATTTAAAATAAAAACCAGCCCGTAAAAAACATAAGGCTGCTATAATTTGACCTGAAAATTTTTGATATGGCTTTAATGGAACCAAATCATCAATAAGTCCAATAAAAAGTAAAAGAGTAATGCCAATAAAAAAAGAAAACATTTTATTGGCAAAAGGCATTGTTAAAGACAAAGAAGTAATAAAAGCGATATAAATAGCAATACCGCCAAGATATGGCGTTGCTTTTTTATGCTTTTTTACTTTTCCATCGGGAACATCAAGAATGTTTAGTCGAAATGCAACATTGCGAATAATTGGAATAAGATAAAACGCAAACAAAAACGAAATTATAAACGTAAAAAAAAGTTTTACGGCTATGATCGTATAAGTCATTAGACTTCATCTCTCTCTGGCCAAAAAAACAACCTCTTCGATTGTTTTTACTTCTTTTGATCAGGCGCTATTTCAAGATAACATTCAACTCTATCGTCAACTTCCCAATCGGCAAAACCATCAATCAAGAAACCACACTCAAATCCAGCATGAACTTCTTTGACTGTCTTTTTTTCTCGCTGAAGACTTTTAATTTTGCCTTCACCAACTTTAGTTTTGCCACGCCAAACAACAAGGCTACTATTTCTCGTGCAACGCCCGTCTTTTACAGCGCAACCAGCAATAACTCCAACATTCTTAATATCAAAAACTCGTAAAACAACAGCTTCACCAATTTTTGTATTAACTTTTTTAATTTCTTTTTTACTTTCGGAGTACTCTTCAAGGTCTTCTATCAACTTATAAATAATGTCATACAGTTGAATATGAATAAAGTTTCTACGAGCAAGAGTAGCTGCATTTGGCTCAGCTTTTATATGAAGTCCAACAATCCGAGAACCTGTTGTTGACGCAAGTGCAATATCACTTTCATTAATGTCTCCAACTGCTGAATGAATAATATGAAAACCTTTTTCTAATTTTTTAGAAAGTTTTGCTATAGATCCTAAAAGGGCCTCGCGAGAAGATTTTGTATCAGTTTTTACAATAATATTAATATCACCTTCAACAGCAACAACTTTTGAAACGGATTTTTCAATTGAAGACTTAGAAGATCTAGATTTTTTATATTCACGCTGAGAAACTACACGTAAAAAATCACCCGCTTCAGGAAGTTCTGAAAAGCCTGAAACTTGAACTGGCACTGATGGTCCAGCAGATGAAATTTGTTCCCCATTGGAATTTGTTAAAGAGTTTACTTTTCCAACAGTTTTTCCGCAAACAAAAAAGTCACCCTTTTTGATCGTTCCATGTTGACAAATTAAAGTTGCAACAGCTCCACGACCTTTTTCTAATTTTGATTCTAAAATATAGCCTCGAGCAGAAACTGTTTTATCAGCCTTAAGTTCAGCCATTTCTGCTTGTAATGCAATCATTTCAAGTAAAGTATCTACACCCTGTCCGAGTTTTGCTGAAATTGGAATCGCAACTGTTTGTCCACCCCAATCTTCTGTCAGCAAATCATGCTGTGATAAATCTCGCTTAACTGCTTCAATTTGATGTTGCTCTACTTTATCTACTTTATTTATTGCAACAACAATAGGTACTTCCATATTTTTTGCGTGTTTTATCGCCTCTATAGTTTGAGGCATAATACTGTCATCTGCCGCAATTACCAAAACAACAATATCGGCAACTTTTGCACCACGCATACGAATTTTTGTAAAAGCTTCATGACCAGGAGTATCTAAAAAGACAAGGCCGCCATGAGAAGTTTCAACTTCATAGGCTCCAAGATGTTGTGTTATACCACCTTTTTCTTTTGCAGCAACACGAGTTTTTCGAACAAAGTCTAATAAAGTTGTTTTTCCATGATCAACATGTCCCATAACAACAACAACCGGAGGTCTTGTTTCAAATTTTTCTTTTTTAACATCTACCAAAGAAGCAGCTTTAGAATCTTTAGAATCAAACTCTTCGTCATACTCATTTGATTCTGGTTTTATTACAGTAATTTCATAATGTTTAGCTAATCGAGCAACAACGTCCTTAACAAGCATCTGATTTTTAGGACAGACTATTCCCCATTTAAGCAATGTTAAAATAACGCCAGTCGAAGGTTCCCCAACAATTTTTGCGATATCCGCTGGAGTCATAGGTTGGATAACAATTTCTTTTTTTACTGGAATAATTTCTTCTTGCACTTTTTTAGGTAGTAAATTTTTAGAGTAAGATG
>DAOVGZ010000094.1 GCA_030672115.1 bacterium
AAAAGATAAAAAAAATATTTCGATCGTATCGGCGGTCGGTCATTTATTTACAATTGCAGAGAAGAAAAAATCTTTCAAATATCCTGTTTTTGACATTGAATGGAAGCCTGTTTATGAAGATAATAAGAATTCTTTGTACGCAAAAAAATATTCGGACACAATAAAAAAAGTTGCAAAAAAATCAACTTCCTTTATTGTTGCATGTGACTATGACGTTGAAGGCGAAGTTATTGGTTTAAACGTTCTTAGATTTTTATGCGGTCAAAAAGATGCAAAGCGAATGAAATTTTCAACATTAACTAAACCAGACTTAGTTGAAGCGTATGAAAATAAAGCAAAAACATTAGAATGGGGTCAAGCAAAAGCAGGTGAAGCAAGACATTATTTAGATTGGATGTACGGGATAAATTTGTCCAGAGCTTTAACTTTGGCAATAAGGAAACAAAAAGCGTACAGAACAATGTCTTCTGGTAGAGTGCAAGGTCCAGCATTACAGATATTAACAGAACGCGAAAAAGAAATTCAAAAATTTAAACCAAAAAAATATTGGGAAGTACAATTATTAGGAAAAAAAGGTTCTGTTAATATTGAGGCATGGTATCATAAAGATAAGTTTTGGGATGAAAAAGAAGCAAATAAAATTCTATCTAAAACAAAAGGTCATAACGGAACAATTTCCGATGTAACAAAAACAAAAAAAAAACAATTTGCACCTTATCCATTTGATTTAACAACTTTACAGACAGAATCTTATCATTTATTTGGCTTTTCTCCAAAGAGAACTCTTGACATTGCTCAAACTCTTTATTCTAAAGGTTACATCTCATATCCTAGAACAAGTTCACAACAACTTTCATTTAAACTTGGGTTTAAAAAAATTCTGAAAAATCTTATGAAACAAGCATCATACACGGAATTATGTCAGATAGTATTGTCAGGTAAACTTGTGCCAAATAATGGAAAGAAGACAGACCCTGCACACCCTGCAATATATCCTACTGGGATACCACTAAGTTCTTTAGAATCGAGTCATAAAAAACTTTATGATTTAGTTGTTAAACGTTTTTTTGCAACATTTGGAGAACCAGCACTAAGACAAACTATTACTGCAAAAATCGATGTTAACTCAGAAATTTTCATAGCAAAAGGTACACGAACCATTGAAAAAGGTTGGCACACATTATATTATCCGTATGTGAAATTAAAAGAAGAAACATTGCCTAAATTAGAAATAAAAGACAATATTAAAGTTAAAAAAATCAACAAACTTGAAAAACAAACCGAACCGCCAAAAAGGTTTACTCAGGCAACCATAATTAAAGAACTTGAAAAACGTAATCTTGGAACTAAAGCAACAAGAGCACAGATAATTGAAAATTTATATAATAGAGAATATGTTCTTGGAAAATCAATTGAAGTTACTAAACTCGGAGTAAAAACAGTTGAAACTTTGGCAAAATATTGTCCTAAGATTATTGATGAAGAACTTACAAAATCTTTCGATGATGACATGAAAAAAATTAGAGAACATAAAACAGGTCTGAAAAAAATTCTTGAAAAAGCAGAAAAGGAATTAATACATATTCTTAATGTATTTAAAAAACATGAAGTTGATATTGGAAAAGAACTGGCTAAGGCATATATTGAAACGGAACGCAAGAAAAGTTATGTTGGTATTTGTCCTGTATGTAAAAAAGGCGAACTTCACATTTTGCATAGCAAGAAAACTAAGTCAAGGTTTATTGCATGTGACAAATTCCCTAAATGTAAAACTACTTTTAACGTGCCACAAACAGGAGATATTAGAAAAACTGACAAAATATGTGAACTATGTAGTTATCCAATCATTGAAATAAGAAAAGGAAAAATACCGAAACGACTTTGTATTAATAAACAATGTAAAAGTAAAAAACCTGAAGATAAGATGATTAGAAAAGAAGAAAGTGAAATGTTAAAACATATTGTTGAAGAACAATGTCCCAAATGTAAGGAAGGTGTTTTGGTAGTTAAAAAAAGCGTGTACGGACATTTCTTAGCTTGTAATAGGTTCCCTAAATGCAGATATACACAAAATATTAAAGACGGTCCGTTAAAAGAAGATTTTTCTTAACAAACATCATAATTTTTTTATAATTCTACTTTTTGTTTGATCAGAATGTACAGAAAAAGTATGGTTGCAGTAAACACATTTTTTCTTTTTTGGTTTTGATATGGGATTATACTTCATATTATTTTTACATTTTGGACATTTTACAAGAAACATTTTTTTCAAAGGTTGAATTCTTTTTTTAAATCTTGAATTTCTTTTCTTTCTTCTTTTTTATGAGAATAATTATCTATTTGTTTTTGTTTAGGATGGTGTTTAACTGTTATATCTTTCTTTGGGAGTTCATACTTAGGTATTTCAATCACTTGTCTTTTCATATTTATCGGTTTACCAAAACGTACATAGGTTAATAAAACATTAAAAGTAAAGG
>DAOVGZ010000023.1 GCA_030672115.1 bacterium
CTAAAGTCTTTGAGATGAACGATGAAATTCTTACAATTGATAGTAAAATTGATGATCTTATTGATTGTTGCGATACAGTTGATAGCAAAATAGATGTTATCGATGATGAAATATTTATAGTTGATAGTAAGATTGATGATCTTATTGATTGTTGCGATACAGTTGATAGCAAAATAGATGTTATCGATGATGAAATATTTATAGTTGATAGTAAGATTGATGATTTAGCTTCATGCTGTGAAGAATTGACTCTTTTTACAGAAGAAAGCTTCAAAGAAACATGGACTGTGTTAGAAAGAATAGATTCAAAAGTCTTTGAGATGAATGATGAAATTCTTACAATTGATAGCAAAATTGATGTTATTGATGCTTGTTGCGAAACCGTAGATGCAAAAATTGATCAATTGTTTGTTGATTTCCAAGAAACATGGACAATTCTTGACGTTATAACTTCAGATACTGGTTGTTGTGATGAAATTGGAACAAGAGATCAAACTCTTGATTCAAGTATTGATCCTTCTGCAGTTCTTGATGTTAATACAACAACAACATTGTCAGTAATTCAGTGGCTTAAAGCAATTTATGACAAAGTAAAATAGCACATAACTAATAGCAAAAAGATAGCCCCGCACTTTGCAAAGTGCGGGGCTATCTTTTTGTACAAACGAATAGATTTGTTTTATCCTGAGTAACAGTTTTTGGTTTGTTAAAAATAAAAAAATTATAAAGATTGTTTGTATGTCTAAAAAAAATAAATTTTATGTTACTACGCCGATTTATTATGTAACGGCAGCTCCTCATCTTGGAACGCTTTATTCAACTGTTTTGGCAGATGTTGTTTCTCGTTGGAATAAAGTTCTTGGAAAAAAAACGTTTTTTTTAACTGGCACCGATGAGCATGGACAAAAAATTGCACAAGCGGCGCAAAAAACAGGAAAAACACCAAAAGAGTTTGTTGATAGCTTTATTGATGCATACAAAGATGTTTGGAAAACATATAACATTAGATATAATCATTTTATCCGCACTACCGATACAGCGCATGTTGCAGTTGTTCAAAATTGGATTAAAATGTTGCAAGATAAAGGTGATATTTATAAATCTTCATATGAAGGATGGTATTGTACTCCCGATGAAGCATTTGTTTTAGAAAAAGAAGTTGAAGAAAAACCACAAGAAGGAAAAGCTCCCGCATGTCCACAGTGCGGTAGAGAGACAACATGGGTTTCAGAAGAATGTTACTTTTTTAAACTTTCAAAATATCAAGATAAACTTCTTGAATTTTATAAAAATAATCCAGATTTTTTTGCTCCAAAAGAACGCATGCAAGAAGTTGTTAACTTTGTAAAATCGGGACTTAAAGATTTAAGTATTTCTCGCACAACAATTTCTTGGGGTATTCCATTTCCTGGTGATGAAAAACATGTTGCTTATGTTTGGGCTGATGCATTAAATAATTATATTTCTGCTGTTGGTTATGGACAAGCAGATAAAAAAGATGAGTTTGATTTTTGGTGGCCAGCAGATCTTCATGTTATCGGAAAAGATATTGTTAGGTTTCATGCCGTTTATTGGCCAGCATTTTTAATGGCATCTGGACTTGAATTGCCAAAAAAATTACTTGTTCATGGTTGGATTACGGTTGATAAACAAAAAATGTCCAAATCACTTGGAAATGTAATTGATCCAGTTGTTTTGGCAGAAAAATATGGGACTGATCCTCTTCGATATTATTTTTTACGGCAACTTGCGATTAATCAAGATGGAGATTTTAGTTTTAAAGAATTAGAACAACGAATTAATTCTGATCTTGCAAATGATCTTGGTAATTTACTCAATAGAATGGTAACGCTTGCACAAAAACATAACGTTGAAAATTTACAAGCGCCACAGTCATGGTCTGATGCTGCACAAGCGTTGCAAAAAGAGTGTGAATTAACTGTTAAAGATTTTCAAAAGCATATGAGTGGTTATTCATTTCATATGGCTCTTGCAGTGCTTTGGAAGTTTATAAATAAGATTAATGCATTTTTTCATGCGCAAGAACCGTGGAAATTAGCAAAACAAGACAAAGATTTGTTTATTCAAGTATTATCTGCAACCGCACATAGTTTAAACGCTGTGGCGACGTTATTGTGGTCTGTGATGCCAACCAAAATGGATGATTTATTTGAAAGTTTAGGTGTAAATTTTGAGCTTGGCAAAAAATCACTTGATACATTGTTTGTATGGGATAAACAATTTACATTAAAAAAAATAGAAACACTTTTTAAAAAAATTGAACAGGAAAAAATGGCTGAACAAAAACCAAAAGTAGAAGAAAAAAAGGTTGAAAAAAAAGTAGAAGAAAAAAAAGATCAATATATTAAAATTGATGATGTTGTAAAAGTACAGCTTGCTGTTGGAACTATTGAACAAGCGGAAGAAATAGAAGGTTCTGATAAATTATTGAAGTTGCGAGTTAATTGTGGTGATCTTGGAATGCGACAAGTTCTTGCCGGTGTTAAAAAGTTTTATAAATCGGAAGAACTTATTGGCAAACAAGGAACATTTGTTTTGAATTTAAAACCACGTAAAATGATGGGCATAGAATCTCAGGGCATGATGCTTTTTGTGCAAGATCAAGATGGTAAATTACAAATGGTTACTGTTGCAGGTCCGGTTGCTAACGGTGCACCGTTGAGATAAATTTTTTAAAAATAAAAAAGGGGCGTGATGCAACTTGGCAAGTTGATACATTATGCAAAAAGAGTAGTAGAGCTTGGGCCACGTAAAAGTTATATAGTTTTGAAAAATCGATTTGATAAACAGCGATTTTATAAAACGTGGAAATATAAAGCTGAACATAATAGTGCAAATCATAAATGGGAAGCGATAGAAAAAAAACTATCGTTTTCTTTTTTTTTGAAAAATCTTAAAAAAAATTATTTATTATTTTTTCCTTCCATTATTGTTGAGCCGTTAGAGCAAGAAAAAAATATAAATTTTTTAGCAAATAATTTTGTTGAAAAAACATTTAATTTTCTTGGATCTGGAAAAATAACATTTGAAAAAATGGCATGGCATGAAGATTTTCGTTTAAAAAAACAACAAGTGTGTGCAGATTATATTTTTAATAAAAATTGTTTTTATCAAAATATAATTATTAATCCTGGAAAAGATTTTTCTTTAGTTAAAGATATAAAAGTTCCTTGGGAACTTTCTCGTTGTTATCACTTTTCTGTTTTAGGAAAAGCATTTAAACAAACGAAAGATAAAATTTTTTTAGATGCTTTTGTTGAACAAATAAATGATTGGATTAAAGAAAATCGATTTATGCTTGGGGCCAATTGGGTTTGTCCAATGGAAGTTGGTATTCGTGCGATTAGCTGGATTGTTGCATTTGATTATTTTAAAGATTCAAAAGTTATAGATGAAAATTTTTGGGAAAATTTTGTTTGTAGCTTATATGATCATTTTTTTTATTTAGAACATAATTGGGAGATTTACGATTCAAAAACATCAAATCATTATCTTTCAGATTTAGTTGGTTATTTTTATTTATGTTTTTTCTTTTTAGATTTGCCAGGAGTTAAAGAAAAAAAAGAATGGTGTTTTCAAGAAATTGTGCATGAATTTGATAAGCAAATTTTTGATGAAGGAGCTAATTATGAGGGCTCAACAACCTATCATGTTTTGGTGGCAGAATTGTTTTATTTATTTTTTGAGATGTGTAAAAAAAATAGTATAAAATTGCCATATTATTTTGAGGAAAAATTTTCAAAAATGTTTTCTTTTATTGATTGGTGTATGCCAAATGATAAAAAAATTATAACTATTGGCGATAATGATTCAGGTAAAATTTTGTATCACGGAATAACAAAAAAAATTATTCAAAAATATAAACAAGAAAAAAAAGAAATAAAAAAAGATTTTTTTGAATTTGGTTTATCGATTGTAAAAACAAAAAATGTTCATATGTCATTACGACATCATACATATAAAAAGCAACAGCCTTCAGGCCATTTTCATAATGATGCATTAAGTGTAACGCTAGCAGTAAATGGGATGTCTATTTTTGTTGATCCGGGAAGTTATTTGTATACACCATCTTCTGGATGGAGAAATGTTTTTCGATCAACGTGTATGCATAATACATTTTTTTTAGATGATAAAGAATTTATAGATTGTGATGAGCGATTATTTTTTTTAGATATTCCAGAAAAAAGTTTTTTTCAAAAATCAGATCAAAAAATAATAAAATCAGTTCATAATTTATATAAAAATAAAAATATACAAGCACACAGAGAACTTTTTTTCAATCAAGAACAAAACGTAATAATACTGGCCGATTGGTGGCAGCGGGATAATGCTGCTAATAGTGTTTTGGGTTCATTAAAAACAAATTGGAATTTTGTAGTTGATCCTGAAATTAATCTTGTCCAAGAAAAAAATAACATATTGGTTTTTAAAAAAAAGAAAAAATTAGCAACAATGAGTTCTGAAGATTTACATTTTAAAGTAGGTTCAACTTTTTATTCTTCGGAGTACGGAAAAAAAGTTTCAACTCAGTATATTTTTTCTCAAGCAGATATAAAAATTGATCAAAAAATAATAATAAAAATTTGTTTATAAAAAAGGGATGCTTTTTATTTTTTTTTATATATATATGTCAAGTCGTATTTCCGGTCTTAGTTTTTCATGTTGGTTGCAATAATTCATTGAGAGGGCTTTAGGGAGAATTGGATGTTGGAAAGCGGATTAAAAAATGCCAACTTGATTGTATAAAAACAAGTTGGCATTTTTTTTGAAAAATCAAAAGTGAATTTTAACTGTTTATTTTTTTATATAGCCACAATTTTTATCTGAACAAAATAAAGAAGTGTCACCTTTTTTATCTACTTTTTTTGAAAGAAATGGCAGTTTGCATTTTGGACATGCTGTTTCTTCTATATCTCCAAAAACAGCAAATTTACATTTTGGATAGTTTGAACAGCCCCAAATAACCCCTCCGCGCCATGTTCGCTTGAGAATTTCACCACCATCTTTTGGACAAAGAAAGTTAGCTTTTTCCCTGTGGACATATTTGCATTCAGGATAGCCGCTACATGCAATAAATGGGCCAAATTTACCAATTATTTCGCGTAAATTTTTTCCACATTTTGGACATGTTATATCAAGAAGTTTTGGTTTTTCTATTTCAACACATTGAATTTTATTATCTTCGGTTCTTTCAAAATTACAGGTGAATTTGCAATCTGGGTAACCAAGGCACCCTAAAAATTCTCCTTTTTTGCCAAAACGAATACCAAGATGATTTTGCTTGCATTCGGGACAAAGAACATCAGTTTTTTGAACTTCTTTTTTCTTTTTTGTTCCTCGAAACTTTTCTAAATCTTTTTGAAAGGCGTCATAAAATTCTCTTAATGCACTGTCTCTTTCCAGTTGGCCGTTTGCAATTTTATCAAGATCTTCTTCCATATGTGCAGTGAATTTTATATCCATGATTTTAGGAAGATTTTCAGTAAGCATATTGGTGACAGTAAATCCAAGTTCTGTAGGGGTAAATCGTTTTTTCTTGTCTAATGTTACATAAGAACGAGCTTGGATAGTGCCTAAGGTTGCTGCATATGTACTTGGTCTTCCAATACCTTCTTTTTCCATTTCTTTAACAAGAGATCCTTCGGTATATTTTGCAGGAGGTTGTGTGAAATGTTGTTTTGGATCGATTTTTTCTAAGGTAATTGGATCACCAGATTTTATATTTTTTGGAATTTTAACTTTAGCATCTGTGGTTTCTTCATCAGCTTTATATACTTTTAAATAACCATCAAAAATTAGTGTTGAACCGGTTATTTTAAAGGTAAATTCTCCGCCTTGAATAGCAACTTGCCTTTGAGCATATAGTGCAGGAGTCATTTGGCATGCAACAAACCGTCTCCAAATAAGTTCATAAAGGCGTGCTGCATCACGAGGAAGATAATTTTTTACTCGTTCAGGCGTCATTGCAACATCGATGGGACGAATTGCTTCGTGCGCATCTTGTGATTTTCCTTTTGATTTAGCATATACCTGAGATTTGGTTGGTAAATAATTTTTACCAAGTTCTTTTGAAATGAATCCACGAACTTGTTTTATTGCAGTATCAGAAATACGTTTTGAATCGGTACGCATATATGTAATTAAGGCAACTGGTTTTGAAGGGTCAGAAAGAGGAAGACCTTCATAAAGCTTTTGAGCAACGCTCATTGTTCTTTTTACTGTAAAACCAAGACGATTAAATGCTGCTTGTTGAAGTGTGCTTGTCATAAAAGGAGCAAAAGGATTTTTTGATCTTTTTTTATCAATAACTGAATCAACAATAAAATCTGTTTTTTTTATTGCTTTAACGACATCATCAGCAGTTTTTTTGTTTTGGATGTCGATTTTTTTCTTTTTTATGTGGGTAAGGGCAGCACTTATTTTATCAGTAAAATGTTTAAAAAGTCCTTGGATACTCCAGTATTCTTCAGGATCAAAGTCTCTAATTGCTTGTTCTCGCTCGCAAACGAGTCGCAAAGCAACCGATTGTACACGACCAGCTGAAAGTCCACGAGTAATTTTTTCCCATAAAATAGGAGAAACTTCATAACCAACCCAGCGATCAAGTACGCGTCTAGCTTGTTGAGCTGCTACCTTTTTAAGATCAACTGTTGAGGTGTTTTCGATAGCTTCTAAAATTGCTGGTTTGGTAATTTCATTAAAGGTGATACGTTGAATTTTCTTTTTATCTTTAACAACTTTTTCTATCTCTTGACCAATATGCCAGGCAATAATTTCACCTTCTCTATCTGGATCGGGTGCAAGATAGATTGTTTCTGCTTTAGCAGCTTCTCTGCATATTTGAGCAACAACATTTTCTTTGCCATCTAGAATAATGTATTCAATGTCTATTGAGTCATTAACGGTTACACCGAGCGTTTTTTTGGGTAAATCTTTAACGTGCCCAATTGTTGACATGATTTTAAAGTCGGTGCCAAGAAATTTTGAGATAGTTTTTATTTTTGCAGGAGATTCAACAATTAATAGTTTCTTTTTTTTCATAATTACCGTAGTTTGCTTGCCAACACTTTAAAATATAACCGTTTTATCTGTTCTACTTTTCAACAATAAGAACTAAGTGTCGTATTGCTATAGTTTTATATTAATGTAATTATTTTCAAAAAGTCAAATAATATTCATTTTGTCAGATTTAAAGGTAGTGACTCTTGTGCTGGCGATGGTGATATGCTAGCTTTTTTCTATGTTGTTTTTTTAATTATCATATTTATAACTTTATATTTTTCAATAAATTAGTACTCATTATAAACAGAGGGGGCAAATATGCAATTGTTTCAATCTTGGAAGGAATCACTAACAGTCTTCACTCCAAAGAATTTTTCTTTATTTGGATTGGTATCATTAAATATTGCTTTTCAGACTTTTAAGGTATGGTTGGGTCTTTTTTGGTATCTTTTTGTTTTGACTTTTTTTGTTGATCTTTTTCCATTTTTTAGCTTTAAAGTTGGTCCATTTTCATCAAGTATTAGTCAAATTGTTAGTCTACTAGTAACATTTATTTTGTTTATGACTCTTTATTTATCTTTACGGCCATCAACAAAAATAAAAAATTATAGCTACTTTAGGGATTATAGTTTACATGCTGGTATTTTAGGCCTTTTATTTTTAGTGAAAATAATTTTCTTTAACATGTTTTCTTTTTTGAGTTCTTCAGGTATTGATGTTTTTTCATTGATTTTGTTTGCCCCCTTTATTGTTACAATTTCAACTATTTTTATGTTTTTTTATTTAGATTCTCAAGGCAGTTTTAAAAATTTTTTTGCGTCTGCTCTTCGTACGTTAAAAATGCTTTGGTATTGGTTTCCTTTCTTTTTTGTTGTTGGTTGGGGTTCGGGTGTTCTTTCTTTGGTAATTGTTTACGCTTTTAAACTTGGTTTTTTACCTTTTGTTTTTTTTACTAATTGTTTTTCATTTGGTTTTGAATTTAAATTTTTATGGGTATTTTCAAAGATTTTTTCTATTTTGTTTGCCATCGTTCCAGCTTCTCTTTCTGCAGCATTTTATATAAAAAAAGTACATGATCAGCCGAAATTTTTTTGAATAATTATTAAAAAAACGATTAGGTATTATATGGTTAAGAAGTTAGTGCGAACAACTGTTTCTTATGTATCTTTATTAATTGTTATTTTCCTTATAGGAGTGCCTTGTTTTTTAATGACACTTTTGCCTGCTCGTTGGCGCTATGATAATAAATTATTTTTTTGGTTATCACATGTTTTTTATATTGCAGCTCTTAAAACATCGATGGTTCCAATTACGGTTATAGGAAAAGAAAATATTCCCAATGAACCAGTTATTATTGTTGCAAATCATCAGTCATCAATGGATATTCCACTTATTGGTTCATTAGTTAATAGTTTTTCGCATATATGGCTTGCGAAATCGGGGCTAAAACGTTATTGGATAGGTCCAATTGTTAGAAGAATGGCTATTCTTATTGATATGTCTACTCCCCAAAAAGGTCTACGGTCTCTTGTTAAAGCAATTAATATGATTAAAGGAAAAAAAAGGCATGCAATTGTTTTTCCTGAAGGAGCAAGATTTATTGGTGATAATAGTGTGCGTGAATTTTTTTCTGGATTTGCTATGCTAGCAAAACAAGCAAAACGGTCAGTTGTACCGGTTATGATTTTTGATGCATATAAGGTGTATCCTCCAGGTTCATTTTTTGTACATAAACATCCTGTTAAGGTAGTGGTTGGAAAACCTTTTCATTTTCAAAAAGATGAAACATTAGAGGCATTTAAAAATCGTGTTTATGCATGGTTTGTTAAACAGGTAGATGATTCGGAGAAGTAATTGTGCACTATTTTTTCAGGTTTGCTAATATACAAATTTTGATAGGATTCCTTTTTTTAATAGGAATTCTTTTTTTACTGAAATTAAAAAAACATCAACATGCTATCTATAGTTATTCTTTAGGTGGCCAATTTAAATCAAAAAATTTGGCTAGTCGTCACAAACACAGAACTATTTTTTTTATTCTTCGTTTTTTTTCTTTAATTTTACTCGCTTTTTTAATTGGTAGACCGCAGCTTGTTGATTCTCGATCAAATGTTTTGATTGAAGGAATTGATATCATGTTGGTTCTTGATGTTTCTGGCAGTATGGAATTGCGTGATTACGGTGATAAAAAAAAATCTCGTGTTGAAGTTGCAAAACAGGAAGCAATTCGTTTTATCGACAAACGTGTTCACGATCCAATAGGGCTTGTTATTTTTGGGCAACATGCAATCTCACGGTGTCCAATTACTTCTGATAAAACTATTTTAAAATCTATTGTTAATGATTTGCATATTGGTGTGGTAAATCCTGATGGAACGGTTCTTTGTCGTGCCATACTTAACGCAGCTAACAGGCTTAAAGATTCAAAGTCGAAAAATAAAATTCTAATAATGTTAACCGATGGTGAGCCCAGCAAAGGTGACGAAAAACCTGAAATAGCAATTGAGGTTGTCAAAAAAATGGGTATAAAAGTGTATACCATTGGTATTGGTTCAGATAAAGATCAAATTATTTATCATCCTTTTTATGGTCCAATTCAAAAACCAAAAATAAATTCTGAGTTATTAAAAAAAATAGCAAAACAAACAGGTGGAAAATTTTTCTTGGCTGCAAATCAAAATGATATGCGTTCTGTTTATGATGAAATTGATAAGCTTGAAAAAACAGAGTACGAGACCGATATTTTTAGTAATTATCAAGAAGTATTGATGCCTTTTTTGTGGATAGTATTTATTTTTGTTGTACTTGAAGTTTTTCTTTCATCATTTATATGGTTTGGGCTATGAAAACAGTTTTATTTGGTATTACATGGGCAACATTTCAAAATATAGTTGTTCTTCCTGTTGTTATTATGATTTTTATTTTATTGTTATTAAAGTTAAAGCGCATTCGTGAAGCTGTTTTTTTATTGTCTCAGTCAGTAAGGACAAAATTTTTATTGAAAAATATATCTCCTGTAAAACAGATAATTAAAATTGTTTTAATGACAGTAGGATTAGTTTTTTTATTTTTAGCGTTGTTACGTCCTCAATGGAGCAAAAAGGAACAGATTGTTGCGCAAGAAGGGCGAGATCTTTTTATCGCCTTTGATGTTTCGCGAAGTATGCTTGTGCAAGATTGTGCTCCAAATCGTTTAGAGTGTGCAAAGCAAAAAGTAAAAATGTTGCTAGATAATTTTGAGTGTGAGCGGGTAGGTCTTATTCTTTTTTCTGGTTCTACATGTGTTCAATGTCCTTTAACAAACGATTATGCTGCGTTTTTTATGTTTCTTGATCAACTTGATGTTGAAACTATTTCCTCAGGTACAACGGCAATCGATCAGGCAATTAAAAAAGCGTTATCTTCTTTTAAATCGATGCCAACCAGAAAAAACAAGCTATTGATTTTGTTTACTGATGGGGAAGACTTTTCTAGTAATCTAGCAGGCGTTCGTGCTGATGCGGTCAAAGAAGGTCTGACTATTTTTGCTATTGGTGTTGGAACACCTGATGGTGGTCCAATTCCGAATTTTAATGAGCATAAAAAATTTATAGGACATCAAAAAGATTTAAAAAATAAAATAATAATTTCTCGATTAAATGAAGGTATTTTGGATAATATTGCACAGCAAACAGGTGGGCACTATTTACGTATAACGCATGATGATAAAGATATAAAATCATTAGTGTGTTTTGTTGAAAAATTTGAAAAAGAAAAATTTGAAGATAAAAAGGTTTCGGTATTAGAAGATCGATATCCGTATTTTTTAGTTGTCAGTTTTATATCCTTTGCTCTTGAGTGGTTATTATGAAGAAAAAAAACATTTTTATATTTTGTATTTTTTTTAATTTTATTTCATTAAGAGCAAATTTTTTAAAGCGGGATTATGCAACACATATTGCACATTGTGGTGATTGGAAGAGATCTAATCAAATGCTCGCAAATCTGACAGTTAAAGATCCAGATAGTGCTGATTTATTATATGATTCGGGTGTTGCGGCTTTTAAAATATCTGAATTTGAAAAAGCACATGCTTATTTTAATAATGCAAAAAAAAGTTCTAATGCTTCAGAAATATTAAAAAAACAAGCGTGCTTTAATTTAGGAAATACGTGTGTTGAGTTAAAAAAGTTTGAAGATGCTATTGCTCAGTATAAGCAAGTACTTTTTTTTGATGCTCATGATGAAAAAGCAAAACATAATTTGGAAGTTGTTAAAAATATGTTGGAACAACAAAAAAATCAAGATCAAAAAAAAGAGCAGCAGCAAAAAAAAGAAAAAAATAATAAGAATTCTCAAGAGAAAAAAGAGAACGATTCAGACGATCAAAAATCCAACGAACAACAAAACAGTGATGGACAAAGCAAGAGCAGCCCTAAAAAAAACGAACAACAAAAAGAGGGGCAAGATGATAGGGGCGATGATAGCCGCAATCAATCCGATAAAGATGGTGAGCGGAATCAAGAAAATAGTTCCTCGAACAATCTTGATGACAAAGAGCGCGAACAAAAGAAACAAGATGAGCGAGAACATGATGGTTCTCCAGAGCAAAAAGAAAAAAAAGAACAACAATCTGCTTCTCAAGATACTGATCCGGCGCGGCAAGAGCAAGAGAATAAAAAGAACTCTTCATCAAAGGGGAAAGCAAAGCGTTATGATGATCAGGTGATGCGTATTTTATCGGCTACAGAGAAAGATGATGCGCAGGCACACAAGAAAATGATGGCTGAAAATGTGAAAAAAGCGACGGGACATTATGATAAAAATCAAAACAATTATTAAGACAGGATTTTTTTTAGCTTTTATTTTTGTTGTTTGTTTTGCAAATGCGAAAACAGATGTACAGTTGCGTGTACTTAGTAATGACGGATATGAATTACAACAGGTGCAAGTTGGTCGCCCCTTTGTTTTAGATGTTATTATTCAAGGTGGGCAAGGCAGCTTAACAGATCCGCATATAGAAGGTGC
>DAOVGZ010000022.1 GCA_030672115.1 bacterium
AAAAATAGTAAAAAGTTTTTTGAAAAATGCTGCACACCTATCTCCTCATGTATTTTTTCTAAAAGCTCCTAAAAATTTCGATTGAAACCTACCAAATCAATTGTTTTTTGCAATCAGTTAAAAAAATTATATAAAAAAGAGAAGGCCACTCCGCTTGGAGTGGCCTTCTCTTTTTTTATTCTTTTGAAAAAATCACAAATCTCGCGTTTTCCTCAAATTTTAAATAACACTGGAATCATCGCCTTTGTCTTTTTTTTGATTGTTTATTTTAGTTCCTTTTGGAGCATCGCCATTCAAATATGCATAAATATTTTTTTTATTTGCACCATTAAAAATATAAGAAACAGGAGGAGCTTTTTCGTTTAACAAAGATTTAACTTTCCCTAGCATTCCACCTGTGACATCTATACCAGTTGATTTACTAATCATAGAAATAAAACCTTCTATATTTTCAGGATTAATTTCTGGAATTGTTTCTTTTTTGTGATTATAAACACCATCGGTAATACCAGCTAATCCTACAGAGTGAACTCCAAATTTAACTGCGAGAAACGGAACAATCTTATCTCCCGATAAAATAGTCATTCCATTTTTTTCATCAAAAACCATATCTCCATGAAGAACTGGTATAAAACCACGTTTAAGCGCTTGCATTATAGGATCAACAGAAAATTTTATTATTTTTCCTGATTCGCAGATAACTAAATTTAGCGGATGTAGCGGAATTGCTTTTACATTTTTTTCATTGAGCTTTTTCACAAAAATTTCATTTAGTTTTTTTGCTCCCATATGGGTTTCAATTGCTCCTATAGACTTACTATCATCATAACCCTTGTGTAACTTATATTTTTTAGCAATCGGATGAGCATACGATCCTGCACCAGTTACAAGAATAATATTCGTGTTAGGTTTTTCTTTAATAAATGATGCTATAGCAGAGGCAATAGCTTCTATCACTTTTGGTTTAGGAGTATTTGGCTTTAATTTGTCAGTAATTAAACCACCTCCAATTTTCATAATGCGTATTTCTTTTGACCCTTGACTAGAAAAAATATTCGAAAAAATAAATAAAAATAAAACAACTAACTTTTTCATAATAAAAACTCACTTTTAAAATTGATTTAGCAAACTTAAAATATTTTAAATTAATTTTAAAACTAAAAACATGATGATGTTGTTTTTTGGATCAGTTTACGAAGAACAAGACCAAACTTACAATTTTTTGGTCTCAGATGTTGAGAAACATAAACATATTGGAATCTATAATGTTTTTTTTCTATAGGACTAAAAAAATCATACTCTATATTTTTATATTTAATAATAAACAAATAAAAAATCAGATTAATTGTTGAAAAGTAAAAATTTATAAATGTAATCACCGGATGACTCTTATATTTCAAAAGTTGTAACCTTAAAACCCAACATAAATATATATATAAACGCAAAAAAATCAATAATCGTCAACTAAAAAAAGAGCGGCTCTGTAAGAGCCGCTCTTAAAAACTTACATACTAAATTAAAAAAATTAGTACATGCCAGACATACCCATACCACCCATTCCAGGAGCGCCATGACTAGGACCAGTTTCTTTTTTCTTTTCTTCTGGAATTTCACAAATTGTTGCTTCTGTTGTTAATAACAGCCCTGCAATAGAAGCTGCATTTTGAATTGCAGTTCTTGTTACTTTTGCAGGATCAATCACTCCAGCTTCAACTAAATCAACATACTGATCAGTTTTTGCATTGTAACCATTGTTGCCTGTTGTACCTTTTATGGTATTAACAACAACTGAAGCTTCTGCGCCAGCGTTTGAAGCAATAACACGCATAGGTTCTTCGAGCGCGCGTTTAATAATTTGCAAACCAAGTTGCTCATCACCTTGCAATTTTAAATCGTCAAGAGCTTCTTGTGCACGAAACAGTGCAAGACCACCACCAGCAACAATGCCTTCTTCGACTGCTGCACGAGTTGCGTTAAGAGCGTCATCGATGCGATCTTTTTTTTCTTTCATTTCTGTTTCTGTTGCTGCACCAACTTTAATTACTGCAACGCCGCCTGCAAGTTTTGCAAGACGTTCTTGAAGTTTTTCTTTGTCGTAATCAGATGTACAATTTTCAATATTCATTTTGATATTGGCAACGCGACCATGAATAGCATCTGCATTTCCTTGGCCTTCAACAATTGTACAGTTATCTTTTGTCAAAATAACTTTTTTCGCGCAACCAAGATCGTCAATTGTTACATTTTCAAGCTTAAGTCCAATATCTTCAGAAATCATTGTACCGCCAGTAAGAACAGCAATATCTTCAAGCATTGCTTTACGACGATCACCAAAACCAGGAGCTTTTACTGCTGCAGCATTAATTGTTCCGCGTAATTTATTAACAACAAGTGTTGCCAACGCTTCACCATCAATATCTTCAGCTATAATTAATAATTTACGACCAGTTTTTGCAACTTGTTCCAAAAGAGGAAGCATAATTTTCATGCTGCTGATTTTTTTGTCGTAAATTAAAATAAGAGCATCGGCAAGCTCTGTTTCCATTTTTTCTGGATTAGTTACAAAATAAGGAGAAAGGTAACCACGATCAAACTGCATACCTTCAACGATATCAAGTTCGTCTTCCATTCCTTTTGCTTCTTCAACAGTGATAACACCATCTTGACCAACACGTTCCATAGCCTCAGCTATTTGTCCGCCAATAGTTGCATCTGAATTTGCAGAAATAGTAGCGACTTGTTCTATTTCTTTTTTACCACTAACAGGCTTAGCTGTTTCTTTTATTTTTTTAACAATAACAGCAACTGCTTTGTCGATACCACGTTTAAGTTCCATTGGATTAGCACCAGCAGTCACAAATTTATTTCCTTCACGGAAAATTGCTTGAGCAAGCACTGTTGCAGTTGTTGTTCCATCACCAGCAATTTCTGCTGTTTTACTTGCAACTTCACGCACCATTTGTGCGCCAATATTTTCTAATCTATCTTGCAATTCAATCTCTTTAGCTACGCTTACACCATCTTTGGTGATAACCGGAGAACCAAATGAACGCTCAAAAACAACGTTACGACCTTTTGGTCCAAGAGTAACTTTTACTGCGTTTGCAAGTGTATCAACGCCTTTACGCATTTTTTCACGAGCATTAACACCAAAAACTATTTTTTTTGCAGCCATAATCAATCTCCAGATGATTAAAAACGTTTTGTTCGCTTATTATTTTTATTTTTTAATAATTCCAAGTACTTCGTCTTCACGCAAAATAATATGATCACTATCTGCATCTGTACCGGAAAATTTACCAAAGAAAACAGTATCACCAGCTTTTACGACAAGTGGCTTTAAAGAACCATCTGGTAAGAGGCGCCCTTTTCCTGTTGCAATAACCTCACCAGTTTGTGTCTTTTCTTTTGCGGAATCAGGAATAAAAATTCCACCAGCAGTTGTTTCTTCTTTTTCTAATCGCTTGACTAAAAGCCTGTCATATAAAGGACGAATTTTTTCTATCATAGTATGAAACTCCTATAACAATTTTTTGTGATTAACCTATAAAAAACAGACCTAAAAACAACCTTGTCCACAGTTTTTAGTATAAATAAAAAACTACAGCATGCAATAAAATCTTATACAGATCCACTCAAATTTCTTTAGTGGATCTTATAAACATAGTTCAATATATTTTATTTAGGGCAACTTTCATGATCGCAGCATCCACCCTCATGAGAAAGATCTTTATCTTTATTTTTCTCAACAAACTCTTTAAGTTTTTCTGGAGTTGGTTGATAAAGATCGATAATATTTCCGCCTGGATCTTTAAAACTAACCATTAAACCATGAGCGGCTTCGATTGGTTTGCTTAAAAAGGTCATGCTATCAGCATTATCTTCACAAAGCTTATTTAATTCTTCAACTTCTAAAACAATACCTGTTCTAAATCCTGTTGAAGAATCTACACCATTTTTAGAGAGTGCCTCTTGAGAAATAGGACATAAACCAAAACTAATGCCATTAAGGTCAAACTCTGCCCATTTATCTTTTAAATGAAACTTTTTTGTAAAACCAAAATCTTGATAAAATTGAACTGCTGCTTCTAAATCTGATTGCAGCAAAATGAGCATATTAACACGCTTTACTTGATTATTCTCCATAATTCCCCCGCTTTGAGTTCTTTGTTCTTCTATGATTCTTTATACCTTAATTGTAACATCTGAAAAACTTTAAACAACGGCATACTATTGAAAACAAATAACAACAGAAGCTACACTAATCCCAAGATCTATAAATTAATAAATAAAAAAAGGAACAGTATGGCACAGATCTATCCATCACTCATTTCTGCCGATATTATGAATTTAAGACACGAAATAGAACTTTTAGACCCCTACGTCGAGGGATACCATATTGATGTTATGGATAACCATTTTGTACCTAATTTAACATGGGGGTATCAGTTTATAAACGCAATAGGGCAAGAAACCTCTCGTATACTAGATATTCATCTAATGGTGGACGATCCAACCAAATGGATAGAAAAATTAATCGCACCACCGCATAGCACTATTACGATTCACAAAGAATCAGCAGGAGATATTCGTAAAAATATTGCTCGAATAAAAAACAAGCACCTCAATGCTGGAATAGCTATTAATCCCGCAACATCAATTGATTCTATTATCCCTTTACTAGATTCTATTGATTCTGTTTTGGTTATGTCTGTCCAACCTGGTTTTTCTGGTCAAACATTTATAAAAGAAGTTATACCAAAAATTGATACTCTTATTGGCTATCGGCAAACTCATGGACTAAAATTTTCTATCGGCATGGATGGCGGAATCAATAAACAAAACATTGCGGCTTTAGCACAAAAAGGTGTTAATTGGTTCGGTATCGCCTCAGCTATTTTTGATCAACCAAATAAAGTAAAAGCACTTAAAGAACTTCAAGCCCTTATTCATAATTAAAATAAAAAAAGACGGTTGATTTTTACTCAACCGCCCACAAATTCTTTTTAAAATCAATTAATACGTAGTAGGCCTTACGATCAAAGGTTTTACTGCCATTTTTTTTCTTTTTTTTAATTTTTCTACTACATGTTTACCTAGTAAATAACTAGAAAAAACCATGCCATAATTGACAGCAAAAACCTTACCATAATTGAATGCTGCTATTTGAACATCCTCCAAAGCGTAATATCCTAACACAACCATATTACCTAATATTGTCAAGTTCAAAGAATTCAACTCTTTCACAAAACACTCCAAAAGTTTTTTTACTGTAAACGATCCTCCCAATATCAGTAAAAATCCAACCAAACCATAAAGATTAAAGTTACTAGACTTTTTATCACTTTCAAGTTTTTTTTTAGAAACTTCCTCTTGACTTTTTTCACTCCCCGCACGCATGCTTTGCGCCGGAACAAAAGATAAAAACATTGCCAAAACAATCGTTGTAGAAAAAAACAATTTACAAATACTTTTCATAAAATCCCCCTAAATACAAACTACATTTATTTTACTTTGCCAAAAATGCTGCGATTAAATCCGAAATATCACGAGAGATGATTACTGCTCGCTGTCCGGCTGTCACAATAAAATCTTTAATTTTCCCTGAAAACATTACAATGCTTTCTAAAAGGTTTACAAATTTTTTCACTTTACTATCTTTATGCGTCTTAAGCTCTGCAAAAAAGTTTTTAACTTTTTGTTTTATTAGCCTATTTTGCATAATTCTTCTAAACCTTTGGGCAAGTGCTACAACCTGCTTTATATCACCTTTACCTTGTAAAAATGCTTTTGCTATTTTTCTAGTATCATATTTTATTTTTTGCCATTTGCACCAAAGAATAACTTTTGGAACAACATCATATTTGTAAATTACAACACCTGCAGTCATACCAGCAATTAATCCAACTGCAACCTTTGGATGATTATCAACAATTTTAACTACGTCAAAATGACACTTTTGAGAATCAATAGCTATTTTGGCTACATCAATATCAGCCTGCGCTTTAAATGTTATAAATACAAAAAGTAAAATTTTACCAATTTTTTTAAGAATCTTCATAAACACCTCACTTTTAAGGATAATTCAAAATTACTTAAATCTTACCTTTAATTTTATCAAAGCCTGCTCTTTTGTAAAAAGCCCACAAAAAACCCCCTCCAGACACATTGCCCAGAAATTCACCTTTAGTGAGACTTAGATATGTGAAATAAAACAAAAAAACCAATAAACTCTCTAGAAAGCTGTTTAATACAAAAGAGACAGCTGATTTTACTCAACCGCCTCTTTTGTATTTGTTTTTATAAAAAAATTAGTTCTTTTTTTTATTTTTAGGCTTTTTATTTGCCTTATAAACCTTATAACCAATAAAACTGATTATGGCAACGACTGCTACAACAGGAAAAACAATTTTAGCTTTAGGATTGTTTTTAGAATAATCAACAACAGCATCCTTAACAGAATCCTTTGCTAATTTAGCCTTTTTAGAAATCAATCCAAATACTTTTTTAGCATTTTTTTTATTTACAGCCTTATAACCTTTAACCACAGCACTCGCTGTTGTATTTGCAACTTTTTTAGCATTCTCAAGTAAAACATCAAAACGACGTTTTACTACTACAACATCAAAGTACTCGCCATCAAAATTCCAACCCTTTTTTACTGTTTTTTCAACAACTGGATTAATCATTTGCTTTAAATCTTTTAAGTTCAAATCTTTCCAAAACGTCCAGTTGAAAGCTTGTGCCTGAGAAGCTACAAGAGCAAGAGCCAAAAGAACACTTATTTTTTTTGTACTTTTCATAAGAAAACCTCCGTAAAATATAACCTTCAATCATTTAATATCCATTTTGCTGATTTAAACAGAACTATCAGCGTTATAATATAATGATAATATAGGGAAATTCAGTTGTAAAAGCCCCCAATAAAACCTCTTGCCAAAGGGACTATTACTTTTAAAAAAAGCATTTTGAAGCTAAATCTTCATGAAAAGCTTCAAATATATTGAACAAAAACACCCTTTTGACAGTTTCTTTGACTCTTGTACATTGATTAATAAATAGTGGTTATATTTAAAAATGGAAAAATTATGTCTTTATTTACTAAAATAAGAAAAAAAATTACTGCAATATGCGCAATTACAATACTAATTGCATCACATCAGTCACACGCAATGTTCACCAATATTATAAAAGGTGTTGGCACCATTGGCACAATAGGCTTATTAACAGCAATACAAAGTAAATACGCACCTACAAAACCTGTAATATATAAAAACTTTAACAAAACACTTCTTCCAGAAGCTTTCATGACCATCCCTTCCACTTCTCAATATCCTTCTGAACAAAGTGTTCAATTTGCCCTACCAGAAACAATTGATATGATCTGGAAAATATCAACAGCAGAAAAAAGAATACAAAAAAAACATCCTAGGGCTCCTAAAAACGTACAAAAATTTGTATGGTATCTTGCTAAAAAAGCAAGCACCCCTTATAGCCTCTCTAGTTTTATGCAACGGTGGTTTTTAAGGTTAACCGGAAAACTCATAGTATATGATGGCCCAGATTTTTCATGCCCTAATTTTTTTAAAAAAAATCCAAATGCACTTGCATATGCAAATACTTTTGGTATTTTTTTTCCAAAAAATAGCTTTAACAAAAATGAAATATCACCTTTCCTAAAATTTCTCCTTGCTCATGAATATATTCATATAAAGCGGAACGATATTATCAACAAGAAAAACAGTACAGCAGAAAAAGAATATTGTACCAACAGACAAGCACTAAGACTATTGTATAAAATTAAAGATTTCGATAGTTTATCCGATGGTATTATTAGCCAAATATTAGGAAGATCAGAAGCCTATTATTTTTTAGGCGCTCAGGATGAATTTCTTAACATTATTAAAAAAAATCCAAATGATGAAACCATCAAATTATTAAAAAACAACTTTCTTAACGTCGCCAAAAAATGTAAAAACTATTACAAAAATAATATTACAAAACTAATAAATCAAAAAGACAAATTAATTCTTCAAGAAGAAAAATCTAAAATAATAAATGAAATTCAAATTGATAAATTAGTAGTCAAAAGAATAAACATAATAATAAGTGTATTTTCTAATCCCGAAAAATATAAAGTTCCAACAATTAAAAAACGACTAAAAGATTTTCAAAACAACAAATAACCAAAATTTTTATAAAAATTTTGGTTAGCAAGAAGAGCGAAGTAATAAAACCTTCGCTCTTCTTTTATAATCATACCTTTAAAGAACTGGTCCTACTTCGCATAAAGCTACGAAGGACAAGCCTGCCAACCATAGCCTTGGCGTAAGTTGGTGTGCCCGACAGGATTCGAACCTGTGACCTACGGATTAGAAATCCGTTGCTCTATCCAGCTGAGCTACGGGCACAAACCAAATTAGTAAGAACTACTAATATAGTGGTAAGTATAAAGCAAATGAGGCACTATCTCAATTATTGCTTTATATTTATTTTTTCTGAGCTTGGAGCAACAAATAATTTTGTAAACTCTTGAGCTATAGTAAGAAGCTTTTCTTTTATTTTATCGCTAATATCTTGTGTCGTAAAAATCTCTTTATACACTTTTGAATGTACCGATTTTGCAAAACTAACAAACTGTGTTGCAAATGCTGTAACATTTTCATGTTCAATAGTATCTAAAAAGTTTTCTCTTAACAAAAACAACATTAATGCCTGATCAACAAAAGAATACGAAACATATTGCGGTTGCTTTAAAAGTTCAACAGCAAGTGCACCACGTGCAAGTTGCCTTTGTGATATATCATCAAGCTCGGTACCAAACTGAGAGAAAGCAAGCAATTCATTGTACTGTGCCAACTCAAGTCGTAACGCTTTTGTTACTTTTTTAATTGCTTTTGTTTGAGCAGCACCACCAACACGAGAAACTGAAAGTTCAACGTTGACTGCCGGACGAATGCCACTGTTAAATAATTTTGTATCTAAAAAGATTTGTCCGTCGGTAATAGAAATTAAATTCGTAGGAATATAAGCAGTGATATCATCACTTTGCACCTGAACAATTGGCAGTGCTGTTAATGAACCACCATTTGTAAGTTTTCCTGCGCGCTCCAAAAGACGTGAATGTAAATAAAAAACATCACCAGGATACGCTTCTCGACCGGGTGATCGACGCATAAGAAGTGACATTTCACGGAAGGCAACAGCATGATTACTCAAATCATCATAAATAACAATCGCATCTTGCCCTTTATCCATAAAGTATTCACCAATGGTACAACCAACATAAGGAGCAAGATACTGATTCAACACAGCTTCACTTGCTTCTGCACTGACAATAACGGTGTAATCAAGTGCACCATGTTTTTCTAAAGTGCGAACTAAACGAGCAATATTTGCTTGACGTTTTCCGATAGAAACGTAAATACAAATAACATTTTTGCCTTTTTGGCTCAAAATAGTATCAATTGCAATCGCAGTTTTTCCTGTTCCACGGTTTCCAATAATTAATTCACGTTGCCCTTTTCCAATTGGAACAAGTGTATCAATAACGGCAATTCCGGTTTCTAAAGATTCATTAACCGGACTTCTTTCAATAATTTGTGGAACAACTTTTTCAACAGGTCTGTACTCATCTGATTTTATTTCACCCAAACCATCAAGTGGCTCACCGAGAGCATTGATAACTCGTCCCGCAAGTTGCGGTCCTACGACAGTTTTAAAAACACCACCGGTTCTACGCGCAACTTCTGTTTCCTCAACAACAATGGAACCATGAAGTAAAAAAACAGAGACGATCTCTTCATCAAGACCAAAAACAATACCTTTGTTTCCACCTTCAAACTCTATGAGCTCTCCATCAACAGCATTGTTAAGTCCATGAACTTGGCAAATTCCATCGCCAACCTGAACAACAACACCAACCTCATCAAAATTTTCTTGGTCGATACCTTTTAATGATTTTTCAAATAATGAAACTAAATCAGAACTTTTAATTTTCATGTTGCCCTTTGCAAAATAAGTTGCTTACGCAAATCATGCAGTCGTTTACGCACAGAATGCTCCCACACCAATGTTTCGCTATGACAACGTATGCCCGCGATTAACTTTTTATCAATTGCACAATCACACAAAATAGTTTTACCTGTTTTTTGTGCAAGAAAATTTTTAACAACCTCCAACTCATCATTCAACAATTCATGTGCCGAAGTGATTTTAAAAAACAAAATATCTTTTTTCTTTTTGTATAAAGAACAAATTTGCCCAAGAACTTCACGAATCAAAAATGCTCGCTTATGTTCAACAAGCAAAGAAAAAAGATCCTTAAGCGGATCTGGCATAGACATTTTATCTAAAATATCATGTAATAGTTTATTTTTTTTATCAATTTTTATACTTGGCACTTGAAGAAAAAAGAAAAGTTGCTTATTTTCTCCCCAAAAAATAAACAAATCATTAATTGCTAAAAAATCTTTTACTACAAGCTTTTGGCCAAAAGAATTTATAAATGCTAAAGCATAATTCCGAGCAACAACCATATCCGGTTTCATGATAACTCCTTGCTCATACGCTTAATAACAGAAGAAAGAAAAACACGACCCTCTTTTTCTGATTCAAATGTTTTTTGTAACTCTTGTTGTGCATCATCAAAAGCTTTTGATAAAACTTTTTTTCGAACCTGGCTTTCAATACTTTGAGTTGCCTGATCCTTCAAACGATCTTTTGATTTTTCCACAAGAATTTTTTGCTCTTCTTTTTCTTTATCACATTGTTTATCAAAAAAAACTGACCAGACTTCTATCTGGTCATATAAATATTTGCCATCAATTTCTTGATCAACAATCTCTTGCTCCAATGCTTTTTGCATTTTTAGCAGATCTTTGCCTTCTGTTTTTAAATTTTTAAGTTCATTTTTTTTTTCAGCAATTTTTGCATTAAAAGCAGGAACACCTTTTATTTTAAAAGCAATTCCTGCAATGGCACAAATAACGCCAAAATTGATAAATCGAAATATTGTTGAAACCTCAGCACCTACTATCAACCCAACAAGTACTGGAACCCCTACAACAATACCAACAATTATTAATATCTTAAAAAAAAGACTTCTATTCTTGGACATTTGAAACCTTTTTGACTACTTTTTTGCACACTTGGTGTGCAAGCGTATCTATTTGCTCATCTGTCAGTGGCTGTTTTTCTTTTATTGGCTGAACGGTTATATCATGAATACAAGACTCATTTACAAGTGGAGCTGCTTGTTCAAATTGATGCTGAAACCCTTTCCATGCAAGTTTTTTTTCATCAGCTGTTTGCCGTAGTCCATCTTCACGATTAGTTATAACTGTCGTTAAATGATCTTTTTCTTCCTGCTCTTGCTGTAAAATTTTAACTGCCGGTTTAAAAAATAAGGTTTTAAGTAAAAAATATGCACCAAAAAAATTAAAAATCTGTACAACCACTGTTGCATTAATTTCCATTCCCATAACATTCTTTCAATCAGAAGTTATTGACCCATAAGCTGCATACCAGCATAAATAAGACCGCCTGCAATCATTAAAGCATAAATAGCAGAAGTTTCGGTCAAACCCATACCCATCATCATGGTTGTTCTTATTTTTCCAGCACTTTCTGGATACTTACCAATATTTTCGCAAGCCTTCATGCCGATAAAACCTTGACCAAGAGCGGGCCCGATTGCTCCAACACCCATTGCGATTGCTGCGCCTAAAAAAGCTGCTGCTTGAGCGTATGATGCACCATCCATAAAGGTTCCTTTCTAAAAATAGTTACTAATTATCCTATAAAACATTATCCTATTAATTACGTTTTTTACAAGGATAAAGAAGAAGATTTTTTTTCATGTAAAGTTGAAGGTATAAAATCAACATTAAAAAACGAAGCCACTTTAGTAATCAAACGATCTTTTTCTAAAGGATCAGAATCCCAATCTTTATTTCTATCTAATATTAAAACTGGAACATTTTTAACACACTGAGCAACGCTTTCTTTTTTAACAAGCCAGTCTTCATGTTTCTTATGAAGTAACTCAAGATAGTTAAGCGGCACGTTTACTTCTTCTTTTCTGTTTCTCATATGCAAACGATCCAAACAAACTTGTGGAGTTGCTTGCAAATAAATAAACCCTGTAGGAATAACAACATGTTTTGAAACCAACCATGAAAACCATTCTTGATAAAGATTCCATTCAAGTTCATTCATTGTTCCAAGCTCAAAACAGTTTTTTGCAAAGCAAT
>DAOVGZ010000042.1 GCA_030672115.1 bacterium
ACCTTTTTTCTAAAACGGGATTTTCTTGAAGTGGAAACTCCGATGATGCAGCCCATTCCCGGAGGTGCTGAAGCCGCGCCTTTTAGGACATATCATAATGCCCTGGGGATGGATCTTTTTTTGCGTATTGCTCCTGAGCTTTATTTAAAACGCCTGGTTGTCGGAGGGTTTGAAAGGGTTTTTGAAATTAATAGAAATTTTAGAAACGAAGGTCTTTCAACAAGACATAATCCTGAATTTACGATGCTTGAGTTTTATACTGCTCACGAAGATTATCATTTTGCAGCTGAGTTTACAGAAAAACTTTTACAAAAGGCTGTTTTTGAAAGTTGCCAAGATCCGATTGTTCTTTTTGGAGAACATAAGCTTGATTTT
Source organism: bacterium (assembly GCA_030672115.1). Lineage (GTDB taxonomy): Bacteria > Babelota > Babeliae > Babelales > Vermiphilaceae > DAOVGZ01. The sequence continues at coordinate 376 of DAOVGZ010000042.1, forward strand.
TCAAAATCGTTTCGTCGTTTGAGTATGAAGCAATCTGTTATGGAGTATGGTAATTATCAAGAAGATGATCTGTCAGAAAAAAATATTGATGCTGCGTTGAAAAATCATGACATTAAAATTGAAAAAGGAAAAACTTCGTGGGGGCATAAATTGCTCGCGTTGTTTGAAGAGCTTGTTGAACATAAGTTGATTCAACCAACATTTATTACCGATTTTCCTATTGAGGTTTCTCCCCTTGCAAAGCGTGATCCTCAAAATCCTAATATTGCTTCACGTTGGGAACTTTTTGTTGCAGGTATGGAACTTGCCAATGCGTTTAATGAGCTTAATGATCCACATGATCAAGCTGATAGATTTAAAGCACAGGCAGAGGCGCATGCAAGTGGTGATGTAGAAGCTCATCATTATGATGCAGATTATATTCAAGCGCTTGAGTATGGTTTACCTCCAGCTGTTGGTGTTGGTATTGGAATAGATCGTTTTGTTATGTTGCTTACCAATACAACATCAATTAAAGATGTTATTTTATTTCCAACATTAAAAAAGAAGCTCATATAAGCGATTTAATATAGTTAATACTTTCTCTTTGTTATAGTTTTGGCTCCGTTTAGACATAAAGTCTTGAACGGAGCCTTTTTTGTTTTGTATGGTATGGCTGCATGTTTTTATAATGTCTATTTTAGGGTTTTATATTTAGGAAAATTTATGAAGTATCGTAATTTTTGTTTTATTTTTGCTTTTATTACGTTTTATTCTTCATCAAATAATAAAATAACATTTTCAGTAGACCAATTTATGACTGATGAGATCTCGGTTGCTGATGAAATGGCAATTACTCGGCGGGGTATTATTAATGAAATTTCTGAAGCCTTAGAAGGGGTGTTGGCTGTAACAGAAGATGTTTTAAATATTATTTTGTTACCAATAAAACAGTTAATTAAGCTTGATCAAGAAGCAATTTTGCAAAACCAACATAAATCTGATGTTGCAATGGTTCGCCAAGGTGGTCCTTTGTGCCAAGGGGAGTTAAATTTTCGTGAAAAACGTTTTCCTATTGTAAAAAAGGCACAAGAAAAATTGCTTGCAATGAATCTTGAAGATGAAGATGTTTTGGAAATTGCATTTTCTGGTAGTGGTGGCAGCATGCGAGCAAAAGCTTTTTCTCTTGGAGCCTGTTATGGTGCAGATAAAATTGGTCTTTTAGATACTGCTATGTACATGTCTGGTCTTTCTGGTACTACATGGTTTTTAGCTCCATGGATTTCTAGCGGTTTACCCCTTGGACAATATTATGAACGTGCTATGCAAGATATTTGTTATGGTTTAGATATAGACGATATTGATGATTTAGAGCCAATTCTGGATTCGTTATGGACAAAGTTTGCGTTTAACCAACATATTAACATCATTGATATATATGGAGGATTGCTTGGTAACAATCTGTTATCTGGCTTTGGAAAAAAACAACATATGATTTACCTTTCTGATCAACAAAAAACTATTGCTGATGGTATATTTCCAATGCCTATTTATAACGCTGTTTTGGCAGAACGTCATATGAAAAAACATTGGTTTGAGTTTACACCATTTGAAGTTGGCAGTCGTTGGTTAGGTGCTTATATTCCTTCATGGTCATTTGGAAGAAAATTTAAAAAAGGAAAATCTTGTTCAAAGGCACCAGAAATGAGTCTAGGGTTTATGATGGGAATTTGTGGCTCGGCATTCGCTGCAAGTTTTCAAGAAGCGTATGATAAATGTTTTAAAAATATTCGATTACCTAAATTTTTAAGTAAAGTTCCTGCCGCAGATAAAATTTTTAACATATTAAAAGGAATTTTGAAAAAATTAGCTTTGTCTACAGAGCTTGGTGATATTCGAATTGCATGGGGGCAAGTTTTTAATTACGTATATAAAATGGAAAAAAGTGTTTATCGCGATTATCAAGATCTTAAACTTATTGATGCTGGAGTAGAGTTTAACAATCCTATTTTTTCAACATATAGAAAGCCTCCTTACGCAGATGCTCCAGATGTTATTTTTGTTTTTGATGCTACATCAGTGGTAAGTACAACAGAAATTAAGGGAGCACAAGATTACGCTTCTTTATATAATTTAAAGTTTCCAAAAATAGATACTGATGATGTTCTAGGCAAAGCATTAACAGTGTATGGAGACATAAATGATCTAGATGTTCCTCTTATATTGTTTATGCCTAGAACAATTGACTATAAGCTTCTGTCAAAAAATAGTAACAATGAAAAATTTAAAGATCATGTGAGACAGCTAAAAGATTTTGATATTGAAGAAGCTGTTAATTTAGGTTTTGCATTTTCAGGCAATTTTAAATACACACGTGAACAAGCAGATCTTATTGTCGGACTTGGAGAATTTAATGTTAGAGCGTTAGAGCAAACAATAAAAGAAATTTTGAAAAAAAGAATTGAAGCAAAACGTAAAAAAAGAATGTTGAATAAATAACTTTTTTTATTGGTTTGAAAAAAAAGGAAAATTGTGAAAAAAAGAGTAGTAGCACTTGTTTTTTTAGGACTTTTATTTGCAGGTTTTATAGGACTTCGCAAGTCTCTTGATGCTGTTGAAACTCAATCAAAAACTGCCAAATTTTTTAATAAAATTTTAACTCGCGTTGTCAAAGATGTAGAGGCTATTGAGAAAGGAGTTAGAAAAGTTATTACTGAAATAGGATATGCTATTTCGTTGCCGTTTAGAGAAAATATTAAAAAACTACAAATTCCAATAGCGCAAAATCCTTATGCTACAACCAAAGCATTTGTCAGAAAGGGTGGTGTGCAATCACCGCAAGAAGTAGAGTATTTAAAATTACGCAGACCGATTGCAAGAAGGGCTTTAGAAGCTTTTTTAGGTAAAACTTTTCCTCCTCATGTTATTCTTCCTGATGTTATGGTTTCTCTTAGTGGTGGCGGAAATCGAGCATCAATTTTATCTTGGGGATTTTTACGTGCATTAGAAAAAATAGGATTATTAGATTGTACAACGCATGTTACGTCGTTGTCAGGGTCAACATGGATGTTATTACCATGGTTAGTAAGTGGATTGCCATTAGAGCAGTTTAAGCAACTATTGTTTAATTCTGTTATTCATGGGCCAAAATTTCGTACTCCCGAAAATATTAAACATGCAATGGATTTTTTACTTAGAAAGGTTGCATTTAAACGTTCGACTACGCTGATTGATTTGTATGGAATTGGGCTTGGTACGATATTGTTTCATGGATTAGGGGAAAATAGAGATCCACTTCAGGTATATATGAATTCTTTGCAAGACCCTTTAAATACTGCTTTAATACCGTATCCAATTATTACATCAATTTCTGTGCCAGATGTTAGGTGGTTCACAGCAACACCACATGAATTTGGATCTGCAAGTCTAGGTTATTATGTTCCTATTTGGGCATTTGATAGAGATTTTAATAATGGTTCATCTGTTGATATGAAGTTGTATCCGGATCGTGTTAGTGTTTCTAGTTTGCTTGCAATGAGTTCTGCTGCTATTGGGATAAGTTTTGGAGATTTTTATGCGCATACAGCAGCATCAATTAAAGATAAGTTATTAAAAAAAATATTAAGTGCCATTTTAGAAAAATCACCACTTGAAAGAATACGCTTGTTGTACTACGAGAAAAAAAATTATTTACGTGGTATAACCGGGCTTCCTGTTTACGATACATTATCAGGAAAAACATGGGGAGATGTCAGTTCAATAAAATATACTGATGCGGGAATTATTTGGGGCAATCCTCTTCCTCCGTTATTTGATAGAATGCGTTCTGGTGTTCCAACTATTTTACTTGTTATGGATGCTTCAGGAACTGTTGGGGTTGAAAAATTAAAACTTGTAAAAGCATTTGCTGATGGTGATAATCCAAGAAAAAAAATGTTTCCATTTCCAGATATCCCAGCAGCTGAAGGTGTTGGTCAAAAAAGCATGAGTGTCTTGAAAAATAATGATGTTCTTGTTCTTTATTTTCCTCGAATTATTGACCGAGATATGATAGAGACACAAAAAAACAATCCTGAACTACAAAATGTAATAGAGCGATTGAATTTTGATATGGGACAAAGAATGAAAGGTGAATATTCAACGTTTAATCTAAAATATTCACAGGAAAAGGCAGAAGATCTTGCTTCTGTTTCTTTATTTAATGTGATTTCCAATAAAGAACGTATTAAATCTGCAATGACCAACTTTATTTCTCATTATGTGCAGCAAGAAACGTCTGAGCAAAAAGCGCAAAGTAAAGCAAGCGCCGAATTTTTAAATAGAATGGGAGTTGCTGGAACTCCAGTAAATAAAAAATAATGAAAGAGTATTAAAGTTGCTTTAAATTGCATATAAAATAAGGTACCTTTGTAACAAAACGTTTGCATATATACAAAAAAATCAAAGGGACTTGTGAATACTCTTCAGGGTGAAAAATATTTGTGGCGATTGCCAGAAAAAAATAAACAAGAAGTACTTACTTTTGCATCTTTGTACAATCTTTCATTTCCAATTGTTCAAACACTTGTATCTCGTGGCTTTTGTTCCAAAGAGTCTCTTGATGAATTTTTATTTAGTTCTTTTGAAAAAGATGTGGCACATCCATCACTTTTGCATGATGCACAAAAGTCTGTTGATAGAATTTTGCAGGCGATTAAAAATAAAGAAAAAATTTTAATTTTTGGTGATTATGATGTTGATGGGATAACATCTTCTGCTTTAATGGTTACTTGTTTGTTACATCTTGGTGCAGATGTTAATTTTTTTCTTCCTCATCGTGTTCGAGATGGGTATGGAATTTCTAAAAAAATTGTTGAACGTGCAGCAAAAAATAACTACAAATTAATTATCACAGTTGATAATGGCATAACGGCGTTTGAGGCAGCTGATAAAGCAAAAGAATGTGGTATTGATCTTATTATTACCGATCATCACAGGCAACATGAAAAACTTCCTGATGCTTTTGCTATCGTTAATCCAAATGTGAAAGGGTGTAAGTATCCTTATAAAAAATTTGCCGGTGTTGGTGTTGCGTTTAAATTACTATCTTTATTGTTTGAACAAAAAAAAATACCATTGCCAGAAAAAGCTTATGAGCTTCTTCTTTTAGGAACAATTGCTGATGTTGTACCATTAACTGGAGAAAATCGTTTTTGGGTTCGTTATTGTCTTAATTATATGAATAAAGCAGATAGTTATGCTCTTAATGTGCTCAAAAAGAATGGAAAATTAACAAAGCCGGCGATTTCTTCGACTGATATTGGTTTTTGTATTGCGCCACAAATAAATGCTCTTGGTCGGTTAGAAGATCCGCGTCAGGGTGTAAAGTTTCTTCTTGGTTTAGATAAAAAAGAAGTTGATGAAGTTGGGCGTATTTTATTTGAATTGAATCAAACTCGCAGAAAAGTTGAGCGTTCAATTTTTGAGCAAATACAAGAAGAAATTGATCAAAAACGAATTGATATTGATAAAGAAAATATTATTATTGCGGCTAGCCATTCTTGGGCGCCGGGAGTTATTGGATTAGTTGCGTCTCGTTTAGTTTCTGCTTACGGCAAACCAACCTTGTTGTTTCATCTTAATAAAAAAGGTATAGCAAAAGGTTCTTGTCGATCGATTCCAGAATTTAATATGTTTGATGCTCTTCAATCTTCCTCCCATCTTTTAAAATCATTTGGAGGACATTCATTTGCTGCAGGTCTTTCATTAAAAGCAGATGATATTCCTGAGCTTAAAAAACATTTAGAAGCACTTATTGTAGAAAAATTAACAGAATTCGATTTAAAACAAAAAATAGAACTAGATGCTGATGTTTCCCTTGGAGATTTGAATCAGAAATTTATGAATGATATTGCATTTTTAGAACCATTTGGAAATGAAAATAGACAGCCAATGTTTTATTTGAAAAATGTTGTTCAAGTACAAAAGCCAACACTCCTTAAAGATCTTCATGTAAAATGTTCAGTATTTTCAGATGGTGTTATTAAGCCACTTATTTTTTTCAATAGACCAGAACTTTTTGAAAAACTTTTAGAGCATGGTGAAAAACCACTTCATCTAGCAGCACAAATTTCTGAAAATCATTGGGGCGGTAGAGTTAGTGTTGAATTAATTGGAACAGATGTTTCATTTGATTGATCTGTAACTTTGATTGTTTTTTTGGGGAATAAGTTATGGTTTCAATGTAAATGTCGTTTAGATCGAGCGATTCGTAGCGCTTTTGAGCTTTTTGTTACCTATGATTATATTATAGTAGGTAGAAAATAATTTAAAATAATGGAATCTTTTGGAGGTTTACTATGGTTTTAAAATTGTTATTTATGATTACAAATCTTTTTGCTGGTACAAATAAAATAGATTTTAATGTTAATAAAAGCACTATCTCATGTAAACAGGGTGATATTTTAACTTATAAAGCTGATGCAATTGTAAATCCTGCAAATAGTAGTTTAAAAGCTGGCGGAGGAGTTTGTGGAATAATTTTTGGAGCGGCAGATAGTAAGATGCTTCAAGAAGAATGTCAAAATGTTTTGCCTGAAGGTGGTTTGAATGTTGGTGATGTTGTTGTAACAGAGTCATGTGGAATGGTTGGATTTAAAAACATTTTTCATGTTGTTTGTCCAAACTTTAACAACAAAAATAGAATGCAGGTTTCGCAGGATTTTGATAAAAAAGGGAAATTGCAACTTGAAAGATGTTATAAAAATGTGCTTGAAAAAGTTGTAGATATAAAAGCACAATCAATAACGTTTCCTTTTTTGAGTGCCGGAAATTTTTGTAGAGATATATCGGATCGGCCTGAATTGGCAAAAATAGCATTGGACTCTATTGTTAATTTTTGTAAAATATCCAATAAGCCTTTAACTATAAATATTATTTTGTATGATGCTAAAGATTTTAATCTGTTTAAAAAACAAGTTCAAATATTAATCAAAAAATAAGTAAGAATATGATAATAACCATTGATGGCCCAACGGCCAGTGGAAAATCAACTGTTGCCAAGTTGCTTGCAAAACAACTTGGTATGTACTACTTAGGAACTGGCTTGATGTTTCGTGGTATTGCGTATCTTTTGCTAAAAAAAGCCTCTTATACATTGGATGATTTTAAAAACCCAGATAAAAATGATATTTTATACTATCTTGATCCAAAAAAGTTTTTTTATGAGTATGATGAAACGGGAAAAGAAAAAATTTTATTTAATGGTGAAAATATAACACCATTTTTAAAAAACAGTCAAATTGATAGAGCAGCTTCAATTTTAAGTACGAATAAACTTTTTCGGTTAGAACTTTTAAAATTACAACAAACGTTTACGGATAAGTTTGATTGTGTTGCGGAAGGGCGAGATGTTGGGTCAGTTGTTTTTCCCAAAGCAAAATTTAAATTTTTTTTAACAGCAGCTGTCGAGATTCGTGCACAGCGTTGGAAAAATGATCAAGAAAAAAAGGGAAACTCTTTTTCTTTGGCAGAAGCTATAGTCATAATTAATGAGCGTGACACTCGTGATAGAAATCGTGAAGTAGCTCCACTTGTAAAACCAGAAGGTGCTTTTGTGATTGATAATTCAGATTTAACTCTGCAAAAAACACTGGATACAATAAAAAATTTTATAAAAAATAGGCCGCAGATATAAAAATACCTGCGGCCTATTTTTTATAGTGATTTATTAATCAAAAAGCAATGCGATTTCTTCTATTTTCTTAACATTTTTTTTCTTAGCCTTTTTTACAGCCTTTTTCTTTTTGGTTGCTTTCTTCTTGGCTTTTTTCTTTTTAGTTGCTTTTTTCTTAGCCTTTTTCTTTTTAGTTACTTTCTTCTTAGTCTTTTTCTTTTTAGTTGCTTTCTTCTTAGCCTTTTTCTTTTTAGTTACTTTCTTCTTGGCCTTTTTCTTTTTAGTTGCTTTCTTCTTAGCTTTTTTCTTTTTGGTTACTTTCTTCTTAGCTTTTTTCTTTTTAGTTACTTTCTTCTTAGTCTTTTTCTTTTTAGTTACTTTCTTCTTAGCT
>DAOVGZ010000015.1 GCA_030672115.1 bacterium
ATCCAAACTCGATTCGAATGAAAATTCTTGAATATTAAATGTATTACCTACAAAGCTTGCAAGAAGATTCCAAAACCGGTTATAAGCGCCAGAAACCATATCACAAAGACTTAACTTACTTTGTTGTATTTTAAGCATTTTCTTCTTTGCCATTTTGCGCGCTGTTTTACTTAAAATTGCTTGTAAATCTGTCAAAGCATTTTGATACATGTACCCTTTAACATAAAAATCAAAAGGAACATTTTGTGTGTTCATTTTTGAACTAAACAAAAGACCAAAATCAAATAAATCAAATAATTTTTGTTCAAGATTAAATGAAAAATTATTCTTATTTACATTAATTACTACATCACTAGAAATTCCACCAAGAATGTCAACTTCCACTTGACCAGACATATAACAGTATTGATTTTCCAAACCAAGCTCAGCGTCTAAAATAAGACCATCATCAGGCGTATCCATTATTCTATCGTAACCTGCACCAGTAATTTTAAGTGGTCCAAATTGCAATGCTTCAAGATAGCCAATAATTTTCATACCAGATCCTTGCATATCAATGAAAATCTGAGCATCTGAACCAAAAAGTTGTGCTACTCCATCAATGATAAGTCCTTTTGTATATTCAACACCACCCATGGTTACATCTTTTGGCGAAAAAAAGAAATGTACATCACCAAGAACAAAATTAGGAATAACACCTTCTACTTTTTGCTCAAAGTCTTGTACATTTTCTGAGATATAAGGAGTTTCTTCAATAACATCTCCAACAAAACAAACACAATCAGAAAGAGTTAAATCTCCATCAAGCTTACCTTCAAAAGCTAAGTCTCCCAGATCAGTTAAACCAGGAACCCCCACTTTCCCAACCATTTCTACTTTTTTTCCTACAATGTCTAAATCAAAGCCTATGGTAAAATCAGTTAGTGGAATTAGACCTAACATTGCCGTTAAAGAATTATTATCAACCGTTCCACCAATAAACCAATTACCTGCATTCACTCCATAGATACCAATAAGATTTTTTATAGTTCCATCCATTGAACCATATAAACTAACTAAACTTGGGCCAAAACCAATTTTCGTTTTAAACTCAATAGAATCTTGCCCTTTCCAGCCAACCAATAATCTTGCACCAATTTCACACAACGAATCTTTTGATTCTTCACCAACTAAAATTGAAAAACCTAAATCAGAAGCATTTATTCCTCCCATAAAGCTCAATGATCCAGGAAGTTGAGCAGTAAATGACGAACCAGCAACATCCGGTTTTATAAGACCTGAAATAGAAATATGTTCAAAAACATTCCCCAAAAGTAATGAGGCATAATACAAAGGACCAGAGAGGGAAAGGTTTCCAAAAAGATTTGCCCCTTTTTTGACAGTAATACCAAGACTTTCATCTTGATATTGATAATTAGAAACAAAAAGCTTCATATTTTTAAAAACAAACATATCAAGCTTGCCAAGATCAGGTAAAAAGTTTGAAAGTTTCCAGCCATCTGGCAAAGAAAAAGAAAGAACAATATCAACATCTTGATCTTGAGACGGAGCAAAAGAAATTAAAACTGGAACTTCTGTCCATCCAATTTTCGACATTGCTTCAAAATGTATTTCTTCTTCATCAAATACAAACTTTGAACTATCAACTACTATTAAATCTAAAAGTTCATATATTCTGTCTGGAACTTCAAGATTTGTTATACCAGGTAGTTGCAATGCTGTTAAATTTTTATTTTGTTCGATATAAGATAGAAATTGTGTAGCAAAATCAGTACTTTTAGTTTTTGCAAAACAACCATGTGAACACAAAAATAAAATAAACAAAATAAAATAAATTTTTCTAAAAAATTTCATACTTTTTTCCTTATAAAATGAACAATATGGTCCAAAAAATATTTTTTTCATTACCAATAAAAAATTGTACGGATATATAAAATCACAATGCAAGAAAAAAGCAAAAAAAAGAGGCGAACAAACCTAAAAGATTTGCCCGCCTCTTTTTTTATATTTCTTTTAATTAATTATTTTTTTGGTCCAAATACCTGTACAAGACCATCAAGAATCTGTTTTGGGAACTGTTCTGGTTTTGTAAAATCAATTTGATACCCTTGCGCAAATGGTCGACCAAAAATTGTTCCTCCAACCATAACTTGTGACATTTTACCTTTTTTAATCAAATCTTTTAATGTTCCTTGAAGCTTCACTTCAGTAATATTCAAACCTTGTTTTACAATATTACCAGCAAAATTACTTAATTTTTGAGAAATTGTTAATGTATTTGCAGCAGCCTTAATTCCCTCTTGCGCTGCTAAACTTGCCAAACCAACACCTAATTTTGCAGCCTCGCCCATCACTGTTTTAAGTGTTACTTCTTTGTGTGCAATATGCCCAAGTCTTTCGGCCAACCAAATAGGTACAGATAAACATTTACCTACATCTCCAGCTTTACATTTTGCTTGAGCATCAGGAATCCATCTATCAAGTCTATCTATATGCCACTGGGTTTGTGCAACTTTACTATCTATCCAAGCCTGAATATCAGCGTCTGCTTTCTTTTGCCAATCGCTCACAGCTTTACTTGCTTTAATCATATCAAGTCTTGTTTGAGTCGAAAATTTATCAACTTCAGTAGTTAAAAGATTTCCAAGTATATTTAAGCCATTTTGATCTATATATCCATCAATTGCAAAAGAATCTAGTGAAGTTGGCTTTCCTTGCATAATTAATCGTGTATCGAATAATCCGCCTAACTTATGTTGAACATCAAATTTTAAACCTTTAGTAGGATGAATTCTTATTTTGGTATCTGATTTAATTCCAAGAGCTGGAATATCAACAAACCCATCTAATAAATAAAGCTGTCTACTTAAACTTAATTCAAATTCTCCAACGGGACCATCATCTGCATTCCCACGCTGTAAATCTGCTCCAGCACCAGAAATAATAATCCACGGCTTCACTCCTGAAATATTAGGAATTAAAATTTTATTTAAAGCGATTTTGCTTTTTAGACCGGTATAAGTTACAAAACCATCAATAGAACCGCCTAAACCAAAAATATTTATTGAACCTTTTAATTTGACACCAAACGAATAACGTTTATCAAAAACTTCAGCTCCAAAAGGAACTAAATAAAATTCTGAGTCCCCTATTGAAAATGGCGGAACTGCCGCATAAAAAGATGGCTTTAATTTTTCAAGATCCACACTAACAAGACCTTGTTTTGCTCCCATCTGAATAACAAAAAGAACAAGATCAACAAAATCTTTTTGTGTAAGAGGTCCTGTTTTTGAAATAATAGCTAACTGTTTTTTTACAAAATCAACACTTACTAATGATGAACTTTTAATAGGCCCAAAGTCCAAAACACCTCGAAGTGCAAATCCATAAATAAATGGCTTTACGACTGAAAGCGTCGCACTTAATGCTGCATTTCCAAAATTTATACCAGGAAGACCAAACATATCTTTAATAATACCATCCATCTGAAAACCAACTTCCATTCCAGGAGGAGTAGCTAAAAGCATTAAATCTGTAAACCCTTTAAATGGAATATAATTTGGTTGACCTGGAAGCTTTACTTCAAATCCACCCATAAATTTAAGCGTTGGGATTCTTGCAGCACTTGATAAACCAAATCTTACTTCTGTTTGAGCAGTTCTTATATGAAGAATTGGCCATTTGCCAATTCCAAAATTAACAGGAGGCATAAGATTAAATTTACCGGGAAGAACTCCTCGTGATTCAGTGCCACCAAGCGTTGGTGTTAAAACACCTCTATATTGTATTTTCGTCAAATCTATTCCAAAAAAGTTTGTAACATCTTTAAGAGGTCCACCAAGTCCAAACTTATGAATAATATTAGCCCCAAGATATAATTGCCCCCAGAAAGGATCTACAAATGACGTCGAAAGAATAAATCCAATATTTCCAAATTCAAACCAATCTATAACTTTTGCCAGATCATCTACAGAAAGTTTAAATTTTTTAAGTTGTTTCCTTAGATTTTCTGGAATCATTTTTTCTTCTGCTTGCTTTAAATCTGCTTTTAATTTCGGAAGTAATGTACTAAGCGTCCACTGACCAGGTAATCCTACTGATAAACTCATACCATTTTTGCTACCATTTTTTCCTGGACCAACATAAAGACGAGCTGATACTTTTGTTCCAACTCCAAACACCAGAGCTTCGCTCCAAACAAGCCTATAAGTATCTTCAGTAATTTCTAATTTTGGTGTCTGAAATACAATCCCATCTAAAAATTTTTCTACTTCTTTTGGTAAAAAAAGAGCCAAACCAGGAAGTCCTTCAATAATATTGCCTAAGGTTATTTTAAAAGTTCCTTTCTGAAGAGCCTCTTTTGAGTTATTAATAAGTTCTTTTACAAAACTATAAGCTGACTTAAAATCTTCTTGAGGCCCAGCTTTAATTAAAAAATGAGATGAAAAAGCAAAAGAAAAAACAAAAAACATTAATAATTTTTTATGCACTTTCATAAAGTCCTCCTAAAAACCACCCTAATCTATACCCATATACCGCAATCGATTGTGGTATATTATTTCTTTTGAGAATATGCTTTTACAACTCAAAAATGCAATGATTTCAAGAAAGGTTCACAACTTTAGGAAATGGTTGATATAAAAAACAACGAGCATCTGAAACAGTATTATAAAAATCATGAAGCCCTTTATTTATATAATCTGTAAAAACAGTTTTTGATATAGAATCTTGGAAAAAGGCACGTAATTTTTTTGAACCTGCAGCTTTATCAAAATGATTTGAATATGTTAGTGTTACTCCCGTTTTTTTAAAAAAATCAACAATAGTGAGTAAAGTTTCAAACGCACTAAAACTATTTATATTGTTAACGTGCAGCCGCAATCCACTGCAATATATTTTTTTACGATTACTATAATAACGATAAAAACTGTTACCAACTCCCTGTTTTTTTAAAACAAGATGTAACTCATGCCATTTCTTTTTTGAAAACTTAATAGTTTCTGGCAATAAAAGACATTGAAATGCTTTATCTGTTCCAACACCAATATCAAATGGCCTAATTTCACCTAAAAGCCCCAAAAAACTGTAACCATAGCATGAATTCATACTTGTTATATTTGGAGATAAGTGAGCAAGTAATCCTTGTGCTGCATAACTATAACGATTGTACTGTGTCATAGGAACAACATGTAATTGAGCCGGTTTTTTTAAAATCTTTTTGTTAAAATAAAGAGCGAGCTCCCCAATAGTCATACCATACCGTAAAGGAATAGGAGCATAAGATATTGCAGATTTTAACTCTGGAGAAACGAGCGTCCCTTCCATATATGGCCCCAGCAAATTGGGTCGATCAAAAATAACTGCTACTTTCTTATAAGCCGAAGCAGCTTCCAACATTTCAAACATTGTTGTAATAAATGTATAATGCCGCATACCAGAATCTTGCATATCAAAAAAAAGAACATCTATATCTTTCAATTGCGATTCATCAAAACGCTTGGGACTTCCATTTCCGTACATACTGATAATGTTGATATTACTTTTTGCATCCCTACCATCTTGAATATCACGCATCATAGAAATGTTTCCATCCATACCATGCTCTGGCGCAAATAAAGAAACAACATTGATCCCTTTTTTCAAAAGAACATCAAGAGTTCTTGTTCCAGACTGATTTCTTCCCGATTGATTAGTGACTAAGCCAGCCTTAAAAGAAAGATTCTTTTTAGGCGTTAATGTTTTTAAAAAATCATCAGTGAGATTTTCCAACCCTAAACGAAAAGATATACTTTGATGTGGAGCGAGACCTGCAGATGAAGAATTAATTTTTACTAAAAAAACCTTCGGTAAAAACAAAGCAATAAGAAGAACACAACATATACGTGCTATTGAAAGCACATAGTCCCATACACACTTGATACCCCCCAACATAGCATTCTCCTTTTTAATGCCCCCCAGCATCTCACTTCATTCCTATTTTTAAAGTAACAGTCATCAAAAATCGATAGCAAGAAGTTTCTAAAAAAAATTAAATTAATAAATCAAAAAGGGTATTACTTCAATCAAAAAATCTCCTACTATACTTTAACATGCAAAAATTTGGCAAAAAAAGGGCGGCTCCAGTCACAATGACTGGAGCCGCCCTTTTTTATTCTATAAAAGCTTTTACAATAAAACCAATAACAATGAAACTGATGACATAAGTTTAATTAAAATATTAAGAGCTGGACCAGATGTATCTTTAAAAGGATCACCAACTGTATCACCAATAACTGCTGCTTTGTGCGCATCAGAACCTTTACCACCAAACTTACCTGCTTCAATGATTTTCTTAGCGTTATCCCAAGCACCACCACCATTGGCCATCATAAGAGCCATCAATACACCAACAACAGTTGCTCCTACTAAAAATCCACCAAGAGCTGCTTTACCGAGTGAAAAACGAATTACTACCGGGAAAGCAACAGTCAAAATACCAGGAAGAATCATTTGCTGTAATGATGCTTGCGTACTAATAGCAACACATTTTTCATAATCAGGATCAGCTGTACCTTCCATCAGACCTTTTATTGTTTTAAATTGTCGACGAACTTCCATTACCATTTTTAATGCCGCGTCACCAACAGAACGCATAGTCAAAGCAGAAATTAAAAATGGAACAGTACCACCAACAAAAACACCTGCTAAAATAAATGGATCTAAAATATTTAAAACATTTAAACCTGCTTCTTGTGCATAAGCAGAAAACAAAGCAATCGCTGCAAGCAACGCAGAACCGATTGCAAAACCTTTACCCATTGCAGCAGTTGAGTTACCAAGAGAATCTAATTTATCAGTAATTTTACGAACAGATTTATCAAGCCCTGCCATTTCTGCAATACCACCAGCATTATCTGCAATAGGACCATAAGCATCAATAGTCATAGTAATACCAACGGTTGCCAACATAGAAACAGCAGCTAATGAAACACCAAACAATCCACCGCCAAATTGAAATGCACCAAGAACAACAGAAGCTAAAACAATAACAGGAACAACTGCTGACTCCATACCCAAAGATAAACCATAAATTAAGTTTGTTGCTGCACCAGATTGTGAACTTTCAGCAAGACGAAAAACAGGACTTCCACCAGTGTAATAATCAGTAATTTTTCCAATTACTATTCCAGATACACAACCTAAAACAATAGAAACGAAAAGTTTTAAATCTAAATTCATATATTTAAGATATAAAAATGCTTGTCCCAAAAGAAGAACAACTGCAACATATGTTGCGTTATGAAGCATTTTTTCAGGCTTTAATTTTATAGCAAGATTAGAAAGCAAACCGGTTAAAGAACCAATAAGTCCAAATGCTGCAAGCACTAATGGTAATGTCAAATATACAAGGCTATCAGCACCGTATTGATTCGTTGCTAAAATAATAGAAGAAACCATAGCTCCAACATAAGACTCATAAATATCAGCACCCATTCCAGCAGTATCACCAACACAGTCACCTACGTTATCTGCAATAACAGCTGGATTTCTTGGATCATCTTCTGGAATACCAATTTCAACTTTTCCTACAAGATCTGCCCCAACATCTGCTGATTTGGTATAAATACCACCACCAACACGAGCAAAAAAAGCAACCAAACTTGCACCTAAACTAAAACTGATTAATAAACGAACAAAATCTGGAGATCCATAAAAAAGATAAAAAATAGTACCAAGACCTAAAAGACCAAATGATGCAACGGCAAAACCCATAACTCCGCCACCAAAAAAGGAAACCATAAAAGCAGCATGCTCACCTTTTTCTTTTGCCGCCATGGTTGTTCTAACATTAGCAACTACTGCTGCGCGCATCCCAATAAATCCTGTCAATGTAGACAAAAGAGCGCCACAAGCAAATAATAAAGCTGCCAAAGGACTCATTGCATAGCCCAAAAAGGCAGCGATTAAAACTACAAAAATAGCGATAATTTTATATTCTTCACGTAAAAATGTCATTGCACCTTGAGCAATAGCATCTGCAATCTTAGAAGCTTTGGCGTTTGTTACCTTTAAACTATTAATGTTTTTAAACAAAAAGAAAACAACAGAAATTCCAAGGAGAGATGCTCCTATAAATCCAGCAAAATATTGGCCTAAACTAAGTACCATAGATCCTCCGAAAAAAGGTTATTAAACAATAAAATAAGACTATTTATTTATGTTAACGAATCTACTTATTTTGTAAAGATCAAAACATTTTACTAAAAAAAATTATTTTTCTTCCACAGAAAATTCTTCTAAATATATCTCAGGTTTTTTATTTTTTTTAATACTAGTACGAAGAAACAAATTATATAAACTTACTTCTCCTTCTTGAGGCATACCAACTATTTTTTCTAAGTAGATCAACATCGATATATTTAAAATATTAAATTTATCAACTTTAGGATTTTTATAACCTTTTTTCCTAATAAACTTACCATCTTCATCATATTTCAATATAAAAGGATAAGAATCTTCCCCTTGATTTGGTGTCAACTCAACGGCATTACGTAAACCTACAACAATAAATTCTGCTTTTTTTATATACCGAAAACCCTTTAAATTTTTAGTAGAAAATATCTCTAAATAACGATCACAATGATTTGTATTTACTAAATTTTCTTTATAATCTTTTTCTAATTTTTTTTTACATTCAGAAAATTTTTTCTGTGATGCCTGCATTGTACAACCATCAAATATCCCAAAAATAATTAACCCTGTAAGCGCTGTTTTTATATTCACAAAAAAATCCCCTTCTGCCATTTTTTACATTCTTATAAATAATTTTCATATCTATAGTGAATCAAAAAAAAGCTTTATTTCAATCGTTTTAATAAATTTGATACTGTTAATGATAAACGAAAAAAAACTTAAAGCTCTGTAAATTAAAATTAAGACCATTTGAAAAAAAAGGGAAAGCCAAATGAGTCAAAATAAAATAACAGCCTATGCACGCAGCATAGAAAAAAAAATAGCTACAAAATATAATGACCCAATACTCTGCAATCAATATTCATGGTGGATACTGCAAGCTATTACCAATAAAAAAAAAGAACAGCTTATTTCTGGAATTTCTCAAGAATTAACAGAAAAACAACTAAAAAAACTTGATGACTGGCTCGACAAACTTTTAAATAAAAACATGCCTTTGCAATATATTCTTGGAACCGTTCCTTTTTTAAATCTTACTCTTGCCGTTAAAGCTCCAACGCTTATTCCACGACCCGAAACAGAACAAATGTGTGAAGAATTAATAGAAAGTCTTTCTCAACTTAATAATCAAAAGCTTTCTATCTTAGACATTGGCACAGGTTCTGGATGTATTGCTCTATCAATTGCAAAAGCTTTACCATATGCACAAATTTATGCGGTTGACATTGAACCAGCAGCGCTCGAACTGGCACAAGAAAATGCAAAATTAAACAATATTGAAAATGTTACTTTTTTACAATCAGATATTTTTGAAAAAATCCCAAACGACATAACCTTTGACCTTATAATTTCTAACCCCCCTTACATTGCTCAATCTGAATGGGAAGACCTTGAAGATTCGGTTACACAATGGGAAGATAATACTGCGCTTGTTGCAGATCATGAAGGTTTAGAAATTATTGAAAAGATTATTCGTCAAGCTCCACAATTTTTAAAAGAAAACAATGAAATGGCTCGCAATAATATTGCGCAACTTCTTATTGAAATTGGTTATAAACAAGGTCAAAATGTTTTTAATTTATTTAAAAAGTTCGGATTTGATATTATAAAAATCAAAAAAGATTTAGAAGGTATAGATCGAGTTGTTACCGGGAGAATAAATAATGTGGCCATTTCGTCAAAAACAAAATGAAGTTATTACTATTTCATTAACGCCACAAAATATAATATGTAGTTTAATTGAAGCGCCTAAAAAAAATGAAATAACCTACAAACTCAATGCCTATAAACGTATACCATTAAAACAGTTTGAATTTTCCCAGGCAATTGTGTTTAATACCAAAATAATAAAACATCATATTACTTCTTTTTTAAAAACAGTCGCAAAAAAAAAGTGTCCTGTTGCACTATCAATTTCTGGTCCAAAAATTTTTGAAAAAATAATAACCGTCAAAACAACAACCCCAACACTTGATGACTTTAATATTTCTAACTTACAAAAACTTAACGTTAACTCTTTATATCTTTGCCCATCACAAAAAAATGGATTTGATTTTTTTGTGTGTGGAATAAAACCTGAACATCTTTTTTCTTATCAATTACTAGCAAATTCATGCGGAATTAATGTCCAAACGATAACAACACAACAACATACATATCTTTCTGTATACAGACATTTACACGGAAAAAACTTTCGCCAAAGTAAATTATCTGAAGATTTATTTACAAATCGATATGATATACATGCCCTTATATCAGCCGATATTATAGAAAAATCATTTACAACTAATGATCAACTGGGTATAAACGTACAAAAAGAATATCCTTTTTTATGCACTAGTCTTGGACTTTTTTTAGAAGGACATAATGAAAACTATTAATTTTGCGCATCAACACAAAAAAAAACTTTTTACACCAATAAAATCTCTTTTTATTATTTGTTTTTTTATAAGCGTAGCTCTTTTTTTTCATATAAATCAAAAAATAATTCTACAAAATTTAAAAAAGCAAAAACTTTTTTTTGAAAAAAAAACAAATAATTTTGATCAACTCATTCATGAAAAACAAGTTCTTATAAATAAAGAGCAACTTCTTAAAAAAAAAGCTGCAAAATTAGAAAAGATCGAAAAAAATAAATATCCTTTTTTTTCGATCTTCAATCATATTACCAAATCTCTTGGAACAACAAATTCTCTTAAAACGCTCTCACTGTCTGGAAAAAAAATTTCAATAAAACTAGATTGCCAACAGATAAAAAAGGCAACTCGGTGCATGGAAAAAATTGCCGAGCTGCCTTTTGTTTCTTCTTTACATCTTACATCAATGATTGCGCATCAAAACAGATTTATTTTCGCAATAACGGGAAAGCTTTCTTAAATTCACCTTTCTTATGCTTGTCAAACAGCTCAAGTACAAATGCTTTCATATTATTTAAATCAAAAGCTACATCTTTAAGCTTAATGTTATGACCAAACATTGTTGCATCAAAATTTTTAAGAATAAACGGTTTTTTATCAAGAAGCTGTTTAAATCCTGCTTCTGCCTCAATATGACGAATATTGATAGTATTTTTAACTAATCGTGCAAGAAATTTAACAACACTACCCATAGATCTATTAATAACTTTGGACATTTGACTTGCAAGAATAAGAACAGCCTTACCCTGATCCATCACAACTTTTAAAGTAACATCGCGACGAAAACGCATATGTAAAAGCGATACATAATCTATTGGAATACCTTTTACAACATAACAAGCTGGACGTAATGTTTTTGTAACACCTTTAGAAAATGCTTCATCGCATGTTTCTTTTTTTCTTTTAATTTTATTTTCTAAATAAATAATACGCTGTAAAGTTTTTCTTTCTTCCTTAGTAATCCCTTTTTTCAGCCCCTTAATTAACTTATCTTTAATAACATCAAGATCATTATAAATATCATCTAAAATTTCATTCGCTGTATTATAAAGAAGCTTTGCAAAATTATCTTGTGCTTCTTGTTTTACTAAAATATTGGCAGAAAAATTTTCTGGCCCAATTTTCCCATTAAGTAAACTTGCTTTAATACTCAAATCAGTATCAATAATACCACCCCATTTAAATGCTGACTGAATTTCAAAACCTGTAGGTGAAATATCGGTACGCCCTTTTCTGACAATGCCACCAAATAATGAAGATCCCCATACAGCATCTCCATATAAAACCTGACTATCAGTTGTTAATGTCATATCAACAACCATACCTTTACGCTGCCCTTCTCCTACACCTGTTAAAAAAAACCAAGGATTTTTTTTGGGACCTATAATAATTTCTGGCAACTGAAACGCTCCACGCACACCTTCTCTTGCCATATATAAAGAGCCACTTGCTTTTAAACCAAAAATATTAACCGAACCAACCCCAACTTCTATTCGTTTTTTTTCTTCTATAGTTTCGCGCGGAACAAATGCTATTCGCACATCCTCTAAATCAAAATTAGGAATTTTTTTCAAAAGTTGATCTTTAAATTTCGGCTTTTTAAATAATACTGCAACATCTTGCGCATGCTGCAACCAGAAACCAACAAGATCTCTCAATCGACTAGTGCCTTCTACAACAAACGTTAAATCACCAATGCCAGTGTCTCCACTAAACGCTCCTTTTGTAAAAAAAGAAAGCTCTGAATCTTCAATACCAACCGATCCAGCAGCTTTTAACCCTGCAATCCAACCAAAAAAACCAGCTGTCTCTACAATAAGAGCAAGATCAGTAACAAAACCAATATTTAAATTTCCCCAATGCAATCCTTTAACCGGAACATTTTTTATCCACCCATTCATTTTTGCAAAAAACTCAAAATCTTCTGGAAAACTATATTTCCCGGTTAACGTAAATTCAACTGGCTCTTTTTGTAGCGGAAATAAAATCTTAAGACCACCTTCTAAAAAAATAGCAATCGTTGGCGTTTGCGTTATTTCTTCTTCTACATAAAAAATTAACTTTAATGGATTTGTTTTTAACCATTTTGCAAAACGAACACCAACAGGCAAATCAATAGAAATCATAGTTCCAATTAATGTAGGATTTAAAGCAATAACACCATGAGTATCTAATGATTCTATTTTTTTAAGTTGACCTCCAAACAAAACGTCCAATTTTTCAAATAAAGGTCCAGCAGGGGCAACACTTCCAAAAAAATTAAGCCCTTCCTTTATTTCTTTTTTAAAAGTATCATCTTTGTATTTTGCACTCGAAAGCACATACCAAATATCTTTATATTCAAGTAAATCTAAAACTTTTGGATCAAAATTTTTTATTTTTGGAAAAACAGAAGAAAATTTCCATGATTTTGGCAATTGTAGAGCAACACTATAAAAATTCTTTCCTAGCTTATCTTCTCCAAACAAAACCCTTGCCCACACTTCTTGTTCATAAACAGTAACTTTTCCCTCAACACTAAATCCTCCTTCAGAAAGAATTTTAACGTCAGGCAAAGACATAACAATATTATTAAAAAACTCTTTTATTTTTTTAGGAAGAGGAATATCACTAATAAGTGGAATATCAGAAAATTTAAGTGATACATTATCTGCATCAACTCTTTCTAAAAGTTCTAAAAATTCTTCATCCCGTTTTTTATTTTTTGTTATTCCAAGCTGCTCATATAAATCTCCATCTTTTTCTTCAACCTTTGGAATAACTATCTCTTGTACTTCTTTAACTTGAATGACTTCTTTTTTCTGTACCTTTTTTTCTTGTTCAGATGCAATCAACCCAGAAATTAAAAAGAAAGATACAAATAAACTTTTTTTCAAAATACATACCATATTCATTACATCTCCTAAAAAACCGCACCATAAAACTTTCTGCCAAAAAGTAGCATGCTGGATCTTTCATTTGCAATGAATACGACCATACCTCCAAACTGGTATGCTAAACAAGCTCAACTTTGCCAAGTAGTCTTGTCTTTTGGATAAAAACTTTGAAATATACAATAAAAAATGCGAATCAAAAAAGGCTGCTGGATTTATAACTCAGCAGCCTTTTTTTAAAAAATTATTTAAGAAAAACTATTAAATATCGTATTGCTCTTCTTTCCATTTTTGATTTTGTTGTTTATATTTCTGACGCTCTTCTTTTTCTTTCTGAAATTCTTTCTGAAGCTCTTCTTCATACTTCTGAAATTCTTTCTGACGCTCTTCTTTTTCTTTTTTATATTTTTCTTCCTTTTTGGTCAGCTGCTCTTCAACTTTTTTCAATAATATTTTTGAAAAAATTAATTCATCGTGTTTTTTCATTAAATCAAAAATTGATTTCGCTTTAGAAAAATTATTTTTATTCAAATTAAAACTAAAATTTTTATAAAAATTTATAGCTTTTAAAATACTTTGAACTTTTTTTGTATAAAACGATCCATATTTTTCCGACTTTGATTAATACAGTATATTATTAGACCCATATTTATTCTGTGGACTTAACATATCCCACTCTTTATCCTCAAAATTTTTCACCCCTTGTATATCGCCATTCTCAATAAATTTAATTACTTTTTTAACTATTTTATTTAAACGATTAACAAGTGAATCTTTTTCTTTAACCAATTCTCTTACTTTAAAAAAAGACTTATTTAAATCTTTATACCTTAATCCTTCAAAAAAATTGAATATAAATTCCCTCTTCCACATTTTGAGAAGAGAATCAGGAGAATCAAAATATAAATCTAATGGATCTTTAAAATTTAAAGCCGATTTAAAAGTAATATATTCATTAAAATCTTCAATATCATAAAGCTTTTTTACATATTGATTATAATCTTCAATGATTTTTAAAAAAACACTCAAATTATCAAATGGATTAACGATAGAAAAAATAAATTCAATCTCTTTTTTTATTTTTTTTGGCAGAGTTAAATAAATTTTTTGCAGCCTATCACTATTTACAATTTTTTGAAAAAACTTATATTTTTGTAAAACGTCTTTTTCAAAAAGAATAATTATAAAAACAGCCTGCTCAAAATTTAAGTTAGAATCAACAACAAGCTTTAATAACCCTGGAGCGAACAAATGTTCCCCCGAATCTTTCAATTTAACATGTAAAACAATTTTTTCAATAAACTTTATCCCATAATCGCTATATATTTCATTTGAAAAACGAAACAAAAAGCCTTTATTATCAAAAAAATCAACAAGGTCTCGATATTTAAATTTTTTTATAAGCTCAGCCCAAAGTTCATCCTCAACATCTCGATAAACTTTATCTTTAACAAAATAACCTTCTTTTTTTAATTTTTCTTTTAATGTTTTCCTTGCCTTTTTTATTATATTTTCTTCAAAGGATCTATACTGTTTCTTTTTTTTATTAAAAAATTTATTTTTCACTTTTTCTATTTCTTGAGGTGATTTTTTTTCATCTCTCAAAACAGAACTTTTCTTGTTCCACTCTTTTATATCTTTCTCTTTAATCAATTTTAACTTTTTAAAAATAATATTTTCAGTTTTTAAAAGAACCGAAGATGTATTTAAATATTTTTCAAATTCTTTATCAATTTCTTCCTTGTCCATCGCTACTTTTTTAATTAAAACTTCTTTTTTTGGTGGATTAATATTCAAAAAATCAATCAATGCTATAAGAGGAATAAAATCGTGCGCAAATCCTTTTTTTAAATCTAATTTTCCATCCAAAATTAACGCTAAATTTTTAATATCAGCAACTTCAATATTATCTTTCCATTTAGCACCCTGTAATACCTGCTTCATAGATATAATAAATTTATTTTTTTCATCATCATAAACTTTTTTAAAAGCATCTTTTCTATAAAAATCTTTATCAATAGCACTACTCAAAATATTTGAGTATTCCAAACCTTGACGTGTTACTAGAATTAGTTCGTTATCAAATTTTAAAAAATACTTTGTATCTTTATCTGGATACTTTATCTTTTCCTTTTTATCCATAGCCCCTAAAAACGAACTACTTACAAGTAAAACAAATACTAAAAAATCTTTTTTATTTACCATTTTCTTCCTTTTTTTACTCAAAACATATACTCAATTAAAAACTTTTATTAAAAAACCAATATATATTTTTAAAATAGCAAAACCATAGCGCCTTTTTTCAATAAAAATTTCTATTTGAAACGCCTGCGCCCTCTACAACGCCTTTTAGCCGACATATTCATACAAAAAATGC
>DAOVGZ010000040.1 GCA_030672115.1 bacterium
ATAAAAAAAGAAAAGAAAAAATTTTAAAAACGAATAAACATATCAATAGAAGCCCCGTGTGTATAAGAAGACGCTTAGAGTTTATTAAAGAGAGTTTAAAAATCGTCAAAAATTTAGAGATGGAAAAGAAAAACAAAAAAAGTAATAAATAATATTAAACGCATAGCAATTGGCGGCATATTTTTTTTTGTAAAATCATCATATTTTGCAAAAAGGTTATAGATTTAAAGAGCAAGTGATCCGTCCTGCAAAAGTAACAGTTGCAAAATAATTTATAAAATAAATAAAAAAAAAGCCCCACAAAAATGTGGGGCTTTTTTTTTGCTTGTTTTTTAAAATGCTACAATGTTATGAAAGTTTTCTTTTGTATTCAAACTTTTCATGTGTTTTGAAAAATTATTTTTATACCTTGAATAAAGACTCTGGTTTTTATATGAATGATATTCTAATAATTTTTTGAGACCATGATCTAGATTGTTATGTATTACATTTTTTGAATTTATGGTCCAATTTTTGTTTTTGGCAATGGTTATAATTTTTCCATCTAGCATATTTCCTACTATGTTGTCATTTTTTGCTAAAGAAATATCAATGTTGTCTGATTTAAGTGTTTTAAGAAGTTCAATTGGTTGTTTTTCTGATTGATCATAGCGAGAAATTTCCGGAAGAATATTTTTGATAAAACATGGAGCAATATTATTTTTTATTAATTTCTCTACAAATAACATTATTGGAAGGCATGCATTTTTTTTGATCCAGTTTAATGGTGTTTTTTTGTTTGT
Organism: bacterium; assembly: GCA_030672115.1. GTDB lineage: Bacteria > Babelota > Babeliae > Babelales > Vermiphilaceae > DAOVGZ01. The sequence continues at coordinate 783 of DAOVGZ010000040.1, forward strand.
AATAGTAGGTTTCATGTATCTTATTGGTTTCAATATTGTAAAAGTTATTGTTTTATTAATATCAAGTAAAGGGGTAATAGCAAAAACTTTTTTTATTGATTGTTTTATTTTTTTAGCTTTTTTTATATCGGGACAGTTTGTTTTTTTATTCCATAGACCTGTTTTTTTAGCTGTTTTTTCGTAGCAGTACATTTCTTTTCCAGAAGTAATTACTTTTTTATCTATTTCTTCAAGAATGTGTAATGCACGGATTTGAGATGCTGCGCCACATGAATGACCAAAAAGAATAATATTTCTGCTTCCTTTTTCAAAAGATTTAACAATTGGGTATAATGCAACCTCCGCTTCTTTAAGCCCTCCAAAGTCAGTATTGCAAATAAGACTTTCTTCATTTATTTTTGTTGCACTTTGGTAGTTGTATGTTATACAGCAATAATTAGTTTTTTGATGTTGACTTGAACTGTTATAGTTTTTCTTGAAATTACTTTGTTCGTTTTTTCGCTTAATGTATCTTTTGTCTCCGAATCCATGAGAAAAAATAATGGTGTCTTTTTTTTTAAGATCTCTGTCTGTATAGTCACTGATGTTGTACTCAGGATCGTATTTAAAAAATTGTGACATTTTTGATGAATCATTCCAATGATCATGAATATGGTTTGTATTTTTTTCATAAATTTTTGTAGAGGCAAAAAGATCTGTATAAATAAAAGAATTGATATGAGGTTGAAAGCAACTAGTTAAAATTAAAGCAAGCATTATTTTTTTCATAATCGATTCTCCATTTGATAATTACATTTACAACAAATACTTAAGCATTTAAGGTGTTTTTTGGTGATTTTTACGATATGCACCTTTACTTTCAAGATAAATGATAATAATAATCTTGTAAAAAGGGTTTAAAAAGTAGCCTCCTGGAGGTGTTATTGGTTGTAGGAAGGCTTTAAGATTAGTGATTCTACCAAAACAAACCCCCTATGTAGGAGGTTTGTTTTGGTAAATATATGATTTTTTTAAGTTTTTTAATCTGCGGATGAATTTTAATAGTTTATTTAAAAAGAGCAACTAACAGCTCGATGAAAATTAAAGCGATAATCAAAATTGTTAAAATATCTTCTCTGACAGCATCAATTTTATGTTGATAGACAGATCGGATATCTCCAATGATAGCAAGTTTGCGATTGATTGCTTCTTTCCAGTTTTTTAAGTCTAATTTGTCAGTAAGTAGGCCATACAGTTCTGAAAAGTAGGTTTCGCCTTCTAGTTTGATACTATTTTCTAGTCGTTCTGAAATTACCGATATTTCTGCTCGTAATTTTCCAAGATCACCTACTGGTCCTCGCCATGGAGAGCGAACAAATGGTAAATAATAAGTTAGTGGAAGCTTTTCATATTTTTCTTCATAAATGAGTGTTATTTGTCGATCAAGCAAACGATCAAAATATCGCAACTCAAGACTTTGAATATTTGCGAATTCAAAAAGATCTAAAATTTCTTCATGTTCGTCATCGTAAACAAAAGCTGCTTCTGTATCTACAACAATCATGTCACCTCTAAAGTACCCCATTGATCCCTGAAGAATTTCATTTTTTTGATATTCAGATAATGTTTCGGTTTCTAATCGAAGCATTGAAGAAATAATTCCGCCGTATTCTTTTTTGAATGTTTCGACAGAGAGTGTTTTTGGAATTTGGTCAATTTGAATAACAACATAAGAAGATCGAGTTTGGAAAAACTTTGGCCGTGAAATATTGTTTTTTATTTTTTTAAAAACAGAATTTGCATTCGCGACACTTTCTTCTTGAAATTCGTTTTCTATGTCTAGCAATTCAATGCGTAAATCTTCAAGTGTGCTTTTAAATGGGACTTTGTAGGTTAAAGAAATAGGGCCAAAATTATGAATTTTGCAACTTTTACATTTTCCGCTTGTGTGTGGATGCGGAAGATCAATTGCCAAAGGTGTATGATAATTTTTAAAATACTTTGGCATGCGAAGTGATTGAAAAATAAGACTTTTATTGTTTTTGATTTTTTTTAAATCAATTTCATGCCCTACATCAAATGCATGGAAAATATAAATATTTCCAGAAAATATTTGGGCGGGATTTGTTTTTTGGGAAAGACTGTCTTGGCTCATTAGTTATTCTCCAGTAATAATGACAATTTTTTATTTTGGTTAAATGTAACAAAATTACGAAAGAATGAGCAAGTGAGATTATTTTTTTAAGATACTCAAAAATGCTTCCTGTGGAACTTCAACGTTACCAACTTGTTTCATTTTCTTCTTGCCAGCTTTTTGTTTTTCGAGCAGTTTTCGTTTTCTTGAAATATCGCCACCGTAACATTTTGCTGTTACGTCTTTACGTAGAGCTGAAACAGTTTCACGGGCGATAATTTTTGCACCAAGAGCTGCTTGAATTGCAACTTCAAAAAGTTGGCGAGGGATAAGTTTGCGAAGTTTTTTAGCTAGATCTTTACCAATGTTATACGCTTTTTCTTTGTGAACAATTATCGAAAGAGCATCAACAGGTTTTCCGTTGAGTAAAATATCCATTTTAACTAAATCAGCAGGTTCATATCCTGATTCTTCATAATCAAAACTTGCATATCCAGAACTGAGAGATTTGAGTTGATCATAAAAATCTGTTGCAACTTCATTGAGCGCAAGTTTGTATTTTAAAATAACTCTATCTTCATCAAGATATGACATGTTTGTTTGAATGCCACGTTTTTCTTCACAAAGAGCAAACATGTTTCCGATATATTTTTTAGGAACAATGATCGTTGCATCTATTATAGGTTCAAAAATTGTTTGGATTTGTGATGGATCAGGAAATTCTGAGGGACGTTCAATATTAACTGTCTCTCCGGAAGACATTTCTATTTTATAAAGAACGCTGGGTGCTGTTGCAATAACGTCAAGACCATATTCTTGTTCGAGTCTTTGTCTAAAGACATCCATGTGCAACAATCCCAAAAAACCACAACGGAATCCAAGGCCAAGAGCAACAGATGTTTTTTTCTCAACAGAAACACTTGCATCATTGAGTGTTAATTTTTCAATAGCATCACGCAATAGTTCAAAATCGGTACTGTAAATTGGATAAATTCCAGCAAATACCATCGGTTTAGCAGGTTTAAAACCAGGAAGAGGTACGATTGCTTTTTTTGTGTGGAAAATAGTATCACCAACACGTGCTTCTTGTACTGTTTTCATGCCGGCAATTAAATAGCCAACTTGACCAGGATACAATGCGTTCATCGGTTTTTCATTAGGAAACATTAAGCCAATTTCAAGAACTTCGTATCGTTTGTTCGATTGAGCAAGAGTGATGTTGTCACCTTTTTTAATAATACCGTCATGCAATGCTATTAAACAAACAACCCCACGATATTCATCATACCATGAGTCAAAAAGAAGCGCCTTGAGCGGAGCTTCTGGATTATGTGTAGGTGCTGGAATTTTTTTTATAACGGCTTGCAGAACAGATTCCATTCCCAGACCTGTTTTTGCGGAGGTCATAAGAATTTCTTCTTGTTCAAAGTCAAAAAGTTTTTCGAGTTGTTGTACTACATTATCTGTATCAGCAGCAGGCATATCAACTTTATTAATAATCGGAACAATCGTTAAATCTTGTTCAAAAGCTAAATAAAAGTTTGCCATGGTTTGTGCTTGCACACCTTGTACTGCATCAACAAGCAAAAGAGCTCCTTGGCATGCGTACAATGAGCGGGAAACTTCGTAGCTAAAATCAACATGTCCTGGAGTATCAATCAGGTTTAAAAGATAAGTTTCGCCTTCATATTCATAAAACATGGACGCAGTTTGAGCTTTAACGGTAATTCCGCGCTCTTTTTCTACCTGAAGTTTATCTAAAAATTGTTCATTTTTTTTACGAGTAGAAAGTGTTCCTGTCATTTCCAAAAGTCGGTCAGACAAAGTTGATTTGCCATGATCGATATGGGCGATGACAGAAAAATTTCTGATTTTATCGGGAGTAAAGTTTTTAAGGTCTATTTTTTTTATATCCATACAGATTATTGTACGAGAAAAGGGCTTTTTTGTAAATGGTTTTTGGGTATAGATGAAAAACAACCCTATACCCAAAAACCATTTAGATTAGTTGTACTTTGGTTTTCTCAATTGTATTATTTTTCTTTTTGCTGTTTGTTTGATTTCTTTCAGTGTTGTTTTGAATTCATTTATAACAGTAAGCCCAAGTTCTGGTAAGTCGGTTGGAGTAACTACTCTTTTGATGAATTCCCAGTAACTAAGAGGCGTTTTTTCTTCTGTTATGAATTTTTTATATTCATCATGTTTAATGATGTTTTTTTTGTTCATTCCTAAGGTAGCACTTGTCATTATTGCAGCATATACAGCAGTGCATAGAAAGAAAAATCTTGTTTTTTGTGTCATATGTTTACTTTATTTTTATGGTTAGTATTAGTTATGGAGAAGAGATTCTTTTTTTTAATTCATAGGTAGTAATGTATGCTATTGGAACTTGTTTGTAAATTATTTGCCATTTAATTAAGTAGGTAGATTGTTCTTTGCAAAAGAAAAGGCCGCAGTTTTTTATGTTGCGATCTAGAAATTATTGTTGTAATGTATTTCTACTTAGAATGGATGTGCAACAAAATTTGAGTTTATCAAAAAATCCGTGTCAGGAGTTTCTTCGTTTTCAGGATCACTGCCTTCAGAATCACTGTCTTCTTCTTCTTCTTCTGAATCTGAATCTTCTGATTCAGAACCGTCTCCTTCGAAGGGAATTTTTTTTGCTTTTTCAATAAAATCATTTAATTGGTTACGTGCATATGTTAGTTCAAAAATATGTTTTGTTGTGTTATATGTTTTGTTTTCAATTATGTTGTTATTCATATCGTTTTTAATTCTATTTAAAGAATTAGTCTCTTTATATATTAAAGATTTATATTTATTATCTAAAAAATCAGGAAGTTGTAAATAACTTTTTGATTCACTTTTCGACTTTTTTTCCCAATTCTCGGCCCAATCAGCCTCAGTTCCAACTGCATTTGTTAAATTTTTTACTGTTTGGTCTAATTTGTATTTTTGGTATTTAGGTTTGTACAACCAGGCAATTCCACTAATGGCTGTTGCAAGAGCACTAAAGAATAATTTCTTTTTTGAAATTTTTTCATTAAATAGTTGTTTTGCGAAATAACCAAAAGATGCAACAGTGATAGTTGGCAATGCTATTTTACTAATAAAACTTGGATTGCAGTAATGTTTTTTTATGCTTTCCATTTGATCACTTAAATCTTTAATAGAGTTTTTATCTCTTCCAAGGATGCTTTTCTCTGGATATTTTTCTGAATCTGTTAAGTTTGTTGTTCCAACGATCATTGCTTTTGTTGTTCCAAAAGCTCCAGCACAAAGTAATGTAATGGTCATTATTCTTAAAATTTGTTTTTTCATAAAGATATTCCTTTTGCTAAGTAGAAAATTTGTTATTGGTAAAAGAGAAGGCCGCAATTTTTTATGCTACGACCTGCAAAAATATTACGATATTTTATTATGCATCTTCTTCTTCTTCTTCTTCTTCTTCTTCTTCTTCTTCTTTTTCTGAATCATCTGAATATGAATTAGCATTTTCTACTAAGGGAATTTCTTCTGCTTTTTCAATAAAAGTATGTAATTGCTCATATGAATTTCTTAGTGAAATAGTATATTTTTTTTGGAATTTTACCTTTTTTGGAATCATGTTAGATATATTTTCTTTAATTTTGTTTAATTTTTCAATTTCTGTATTTAATTTTGACTCGCATTCACTATATAAAGAGTCATTAGGAAGTTGTAAATAACTTTTTGATTTTTTATGTTTCTTTTTTTGATTCCGATTGTTCCAATTCTTGGTCCAATCGTCTTCAGTTCCAATTGCGGTTTTTAAATTTTTAGCTTTTAATTTTATCAATCTTTCTTTTTTCTTTTTGTTTTTGTTGGTTGTTTTATTCCACCACATAAATCCACTAATGATTGAAAAAAAGCCACTAAATAATATTTTTTTTACTGATTTTTTTTTATTAAATAGTTGTTTTACACAATAAGCAGAAGATATACAAGAAATTGCTGGAAGTGCGGTTTTACTAATAAAACTAGGATAAAGCAGTTTGTTGATGTTTTTTACTTTAAGATCTAAGGAGTCAATAGAATTTTCATATACTCCAAGGGTGTTACTTTTAATCATTGCTTTTGTTGTTCCAAAAGCTCCAGCACAAAGTAATGTAATGGTCATTATTTTTAAAAGATGAGATGTTTGTTTTTTCATAAAGATATTCCTTTCTGTTTAAAAATTAAACTGTGATTATTTTATATTTATGAGTTCATCATCGAAATTGTCATTGTTGTTTTTTTTTATGTTTTTCAGCAAATTTCTTTTCAGCGAGACAGAGAAACTTTGTTAAACCTTCTTTGTGGGAGCTTAAATCTTCATCTTCACCCATAGATTTTTTAATTTGATTGAGAATCTTTAATTCTTTTTCTATTGTGTTTTTAATTGAATTATTTGTGTTTTTAATCGAATTATTAGTTTTTCTTTTTTTATAAACAAATAAATATTTAAGAGTTAGATGAGAACTGTTTCTTTTTTCGTTTTCTTCATATAGCCAAGGGTTTATTTCTTTTTTCTCAGATGTTTTTGAAATGAAAATTCCAATTTTTTTGCTTAAACTAATTTGAAGATTTAAAAGGTTTGTTTTTAAACTGTCTTTTTCTTTTTTGTTGTTTTTGTTTCGCATTGTCCACCAGAGTGAACTTGTTCCTAATGCTAATATTGAAGGAATAAATTTTTTTGTACTAAAGTTTTTTGCACAAAAAGCGGCAGAAGTTGCAGTTGCTATCTTAGGAAAGATATTCGATTGGTTCTCTTGTTTATAAATTGCCAATCTTGTTTTGTTAATTTTTGTAATGTCGTTTTTTAAGTCTTCGATGCTTTTATCTTTTACTATTAATATTTGACGTTCGCTTTTTTGATTATAAATTTCAACTACTTCGTTTTTCATTGCAGTTGCGGTGTTGCAAATTCCTAAAACAATAAAAGTTAATAATAAAAAATTGATGTTTTGAATTTTCTTTTTTTTCATCCGGGTGTTTCCTTATGTTTAAAAAGAGTGTGCGGTGAATGGTGATATTTTGTTTAGATTAACAAAAAAAAATGATAATCAACTTTCTAAAGGCGCATTTATGCTTTTTTGCTGGTGCTTTTCTTGTTTTATTTGCATGTTGTCGGTATCCTAAAACAATTGCTGCCGTGTAGTTGCAAAAATAAAAAATTTAAAAAAATTAATGAACGTTTGATGTGGAAGGGCTAGATTTATGGAACCGACTGATAATCAAAAAAAACCGTTAGAAACGGGGATCAAACCGATATTGATCGAAAACGAATTAAAAAACTCTTTTCTTGATTATGCAATGTCGGTCATTGTTAGTCGTGCAATTCCCGATGTGCGAGATGGTTTAAAGCCTGTGCATCGACGCGTTTTGTATACCATGCATCAACTTGGTTTTCATTACAATAAATCGTATCACAAATCTGTGCGTGTTGTTGGTGAAGTGCTTGGTAAGTATCACCCACATGGTGACCAAGCAGTTTACAATACTATGGTTGGTATGGTTCAGGATTTTTCTAAAAGATATCCTCTTTTGGATGGACAAGGTAACTGGGGTTCTGTTGATGGTGACAACGCAGCTGCTATGCGTTACACAGAAGTTCGTATGCAAAAAATTAGTCAGGAAATTCTTGCTGACTTAGAAAAAGAAACTGTTGATTTTGTTCCAAACTTTGATGAGTCAACGGTTGAGCCTGTTATTTTGCCAAGTAAACTTCCTAATCTTTTGGTTAATGGTACTGCCGGTATTGCTGTTGGTATGGCGACATCTATTCCACCACACAATTTAGGTGAAATTATTGATGGTTGTCTTGCCTTAATCGATGATAAAAATCTTTCTGAT
>DAOVGZ010000068.1 GCA_030672115.1 bacterium
AATTAAGAGTGACAATTGGGAATCTGTATGGAATACCTGTTGTAGGATCACCTTTATGAAACCAGTCACAAAATATTTTTTGAACTTCTTCAATAACATCAAAATCTGGTGATGAACCATCAGGGAAAATATAATTAGAAAATATTTTTTTTAAGTTTGGTCGATCAAAAATAGAAATATTACTAAACGGTGATTGGTGCGATGGGCGAAGTTTTTTGTTGAGCGTATGAACCAATGATTGGAAATCATTTTCAACTTTTTTTCTATTAGTTGGATTGTTTAAATCAAGATTTTCTAATTTTACAAAATAAGAATATCCAACAAATAAATCACCGATAGCAACCGCGCCAGCAATTTCTTGTGCAACTTCGATAGTTACTTCTTTTACTTGATCGATAAATGATGTTGCCCGCTTTGGTGGATATGAACGTAGTTGCCCCCAAAAATTGCCTTTGCGCAAAAGAAGGTCAACAGACATAGCCCAACAGTAGGGAACTTGCAACTTTGTGCTGTCATGGATATATAAATCACCATTCCACAATGAACGCAAGGTTGTTTCTGCTTTGGCATCACCATACTCTTCCTGTAAAATAGTATATAAATCATGGTAACCCATGAGCTTCATATTACTTTTAGCTATTTCAGAAACATAGTTTGCAAAAGAGATACCATCTTGCAGGTGATTAGCATTAGCGTCGATGGTAACTTCTTTGACATCTTCAGAAAAATATTGGTGAGAAACTAAAGACGTATCGAGCTTGTTAGGAGATATTCCTTCAAGTTTTAAAATACGATCGTCTGTTGAATTATAAATATGTTTAAAACTGTCACAAATCATTGAGTAATGTTTTAATTTGTCCATAATTGATCCTTTTTTTTAAAAATACGTTGATTAGATGACGCTGGAAATCCTGTTTGATGTAGGTCTTGGCGGTAAGGTCCACAAACAATAAATTCTGGATAATCAAGAAGTTCTTTTGGTAGAACTTCAAATTCTCGTCCAGAATAGAGAGCTATTTTTTTTTCTGTTTCGTTTTGAACTCGTTTGCACATATGAAGAAGAAATTCTATTTGGTCTGTTGGTTCCCCACCCAAAAAAGCAACATGTGAAGTTAAGGGATTGTTTATTTTTTGCATAATTTGATCGTCTGACATAAGAGTGCCATTTTCTTTTTTCCAGAAGTGTTTGTTGTGGCATCCTTTGCATCGCAAAGAACATCCAGAAAAATAAACTGCGGTTGCAATTTCATTAGGAACATCGATAAATGAAGTAAAAATTCGAGCAATATAGCCATTCATATTATTTCCTTAAAACATTTTTTTCGTAAACTTTTTCTTATGGTTGGTTTTGCAGTAGGCATAAAACAACAACCAAGGTCATCGTGTATTTAGCAGCGGCTTTTTAAAAATGTTTCAACATTTTTTAGCCCGTTGAGCAATAGTGTTCTTTAAAGCTGTGGTAGCTAAAAAGAATTTTTTACTTTGTATTTCAGAGTTGGCTGAGTATGTGCCCCGTTGTTATCAAATTCCCCCAGGTCAGTTGCTGCGTTTTGTTTCTTAAGATTATTTTGTTCTGAAAAATAAAACGAAGGAACTTAAAAAATGATAAGGGTAGATTCGAGTATTTGCAAGAGAGTTTTTTAATTAAAATGAAGAAATGCATTGAGAGGGATAAATGAACGTAAAAAGTGAAAGAAGTGCGATTAGATGGGAAGAATTTGCTATTTTCTTGTCTGTAAGTGATAATAAGTTACTATAAAAAGAAAATAAATTATTATTGAGCATAGTCAATAAAATTGGAGTGAAAAGCGTGGCAGAAAAAAAAATTGGAACGATTTTAGTTGATGCAGGTGTAATTACACAAGATCAAATAAATATATGTTTACAAGAGTATAAAAAAACAGAGCAATCGCTTATAAGTTGTATCGTTGAGAAAAAATTTGCATCAGAAGAAAACATTGCAAAAGCGATTGCAACATATACTAATTTGCCATTTATTTCTTCTTTAACAGAGCAGATGATTGATGTTGCTCTTCTTGGTAAAATACCTCTTCGTTTTTTTAGAAAAACAAATGTTCTACCAATTAAAATTGACGGTAAACTTGTTCTTTTAACCGCTAATCCTTTTGATTTTCAGCCGCTTGATGAGCTTAATATTTTATTGGGTGGAAATGTTGGCTCTGTTATTTCTACAACTAGTATTATTGTTGATGCTATCAATCGTTATTATCCTCTTGGTGGCGCCAAACAGATGATTGAAGAGCTAGAAGAAGAAACAGAATTTCAGGAAAAAGTAGAATTTGATCAGGTTGATGAAAAAGATATTCTTGGCATGGCCGCAGAAGCTCCGATTATAAAATTAGTTAATCATATTTTATTCCAAGCGGTAAAACGGGGCGCTTCTGATATTCATGTTGAGCCTTTTGAAAAAGAAATATCAGTTCGATATCGTATTGATGGTGTGATGTACAATATTATGAGTCCACCAAAACGTGTGCAAGGCGCGCTTGCTTCTCGCGTAAAAATTATGGCAGGTTTGAACATTGCAGAAAAAAGAATTCCACAAGATGGAAGAATAGAAATTAAAGTTGCAAATAAATCTATCGATATTCGTGTTTCTGTTTTACCCGTTGCTTTTGGTGAACGAATTGTGATGCGTTTGCTAGATAAAAGCAGGACATTTGCACAGCTAGAAGATCTTGGTTTATCAGATAGAGATTTTGAACTTCTTCTTAAAAGTATTTCTCAACCAAACGGTATTATTTTTGTCACAGGACCAACCGGTTCTGGTAAAACAACAACGTTATATTCAGTTTTGAGTAGAATTAGTACACCAGAAGTAAATATTATTACGGTTGAAGATCCTGTTGAATATCAAATGAGTGGTATTGGTCAGGTGCATGTAAAAGAAAAAATTGGTCTGACATTTGCAGCAGCACTACGCTCTATTTTGCGGCAAGATCCTGATATTATCATGATAGGTGAAACGCGTGATCAAGAAACTGCGAAAATTGCAATTCAATCTGCGCTGACTGGTCATTTGGTACTCAGCACATTGCACACCAATAGTGCACCAGCAACTATTACTCGTCTTTTGGATATGGGTGTTGAACCTTATTTGATAGCTTCTTCTGTTGTTGCGGCATGCGCTCAACGACTTGTACGTAAATTATGTGACGCTTGTAAAACAAAACATCAACCAGAAGAAAAACTTCTTAAAAATATTGGTTTAAGTCAAAAAGAAGCAAAAGATATAACGTTTTATAAAGCAAATGGTTGTATTGAATGCAATAATACAGGATTTAAAGGACGGCTTGCAGTGTTTGAAATTATGGAAATGACTAATGATATTGCACGTTTGACAATGGATCGCGCTAATACTGCTTCAATAAAAAATCAAGCACAAAAAAACGGCATGACACTTTTACTAGAAGATGGCGTAAGAAAAATAGCGCAAGGTTTAACAACGATAGAAGAAGTTCTGTCTGTTGCAATGGTTGGACAAGAATTTGAACAAGAGGAATTTTAATGAAAATTATTTTTACAGGTTTGTTTTTTTTGAGTGTCATGTTTGTGCCGATACATGCAATGCAAAAAGGGGCAAATGATACAAACTGTTTAACTGTCTTGAAAAGATTTATAAATCAAAAAATTACACAGGTAAAAAAAACAGCCAAAAACGTACGTGATTCTTTTGAGCCAAGCGAAATAGTTAAGAGGGGATATAAACCAACTGTTCGCATAACTGTAGATAATAAAAAAGATTGTTTTAATGATGATTTAGATGATTGTGATAATTATCCATGTTTTTAGATAAAGCATTTTTTAAAGAGATAGTGTAAATGCAAGAAACAAAAAAAGTTTGGTTTGAGCGATATAAAAAAACTATTTTTTATTAAAATAAGAAGTTAAAAACGAAGGAGTATTGTGGAAAAATTAAAAAGAGAACAAATACTTTCTGCGTTAGATCGACTTGAAGAAGCTTTAATTGATTTAGAGAATAAGACCAACCTTGCAAAAAAATATGATTATTCAGAACAAGAAAGACTTTATAGATCTTTGCGTGATTCTTTAATTTTAAGGTTTGAATTAGTTTCAGATTTATTTTGGAAATACCTAAAAAGGTATTTGAGTGAACAAGAAGGTTTGCAAGTAGATGTTAATACACCAAAATCTGTAATTCGATTTGCTTTAAAAGCAAAATTATTGAGCGAGATTGATTCAGAAGTTTTTATTAAAATGATTGAAGATAGAAATATGTCATCTCATATTTATAAAGAAGAAATTGCGGATGAAATAGCTTTGAAAATTGCGGGTCATTACGAATGTATTAAAAAATATATAGATAGGCTTTGTCCACAGGAGATATGAAAAATAAAAAAGCATTTACGCTTGTAGAATTGATAATAACGTTAGCATTGTGTGCGTTGGTTGTAACGCTTACAGTTGTTAACGTTTCTTTTTTTAATAGAAGTTTTGTTCGTTCGGAAGTTGATGCTTTGCATATGGCATGTATGTATTTGCAGCAATCTGCCTTAACAACAGGTAAGTCGCAGACGCTTGAGATTGATGTAGAAAAAAATTGCTATTCTTTTGATGGAAGAACGAAAAAGCTATTATCATCTGTCGTTTTTGGTGCTTCTAAAAATTTAAAAGGACCACCTTCTAGTCCGCAAAAGCTTATTGCATCTGTTAGTACTTTTAAAAAATCTAAAATTGTTTTTTCTCCCGATGGTATTATTAGTTCTGGAACTATATACATTGCCGATAGAGATAAAAAAATAACATATGCTCTGAGTTCTGGCATTGCACAAATTTCGCATTTAAGAAAATATCATTACAATAAAAAATGGGTACTGCTTGAGTAATTGTTTTTTTGAGTGGAGTTATGAAATTTTTTAAAATCTTTATAAAACTTATTTTGTCACTAGTTTTTGGTGGATTGGTGACTCTTTTTTTATTACAAAATGATCCAATTATTACAAAAAAAATAACAAATCATTTACGTCCGTATGTAGAAAATTTTTTTAAGGGAAATGTTACATTTGATATCAAAAAGATACAAATTTTACCGATAAAACTTACGTTTAAAAATATTGTAACTA